>JAGDAW010000115.1 GCA_017959345.1 Lachnospiraceae bacterium
CACCGAGTGCCGGTACGAAGCCGGTGAGGAAGGCATCCGTTTCAACTACATCGAACAGGATATCCAGGGAAAGGAGGTTCCCGATGACGGAACAGGAGAAGCAGGCCTTGAATAACGGACAGGCCGGGGTGCAGGAGGACGCGGACGCCGTAGCGCGGGCCGCCGCGAAGAAGGCAGAGCAGGAAGCCGCCGCCGCGAAGAAGGCGGAACAGGAAGCCGCGAAGAAGGCGAAGGAAGCCAAAAAGGAAAAGGCGGCCAAAAAAGACACTTCGGAAAAGAAAGAGAAGAAGAGCAAGCACGTCGCCGCGAAAACCGCGGGGACGCTTGCGGCCCTTGCGCTGCTGCTCGGCGGCGGAGGCATCTATTTCGGCACGTCGCTCGGGAACGGCGGATGGGCGGACGATATCGCGTCCCGTTTCGGCATCGTGACCGATACGTCGAAAACGGGCGAGGAAGGCACCGGGAGCGGGGAGACGGCCGCGCCGGATACCCAGGAGGAAACCGTCCCGACCGCGGAAGTGACCGAACCCACGGAACCGGAAGAGACCGAAGCCCCCACGGAGCCTTCGGAATCCGAATCCGAATCGGAACCGGAAGTTTCGGAGTCCGAACCCGAAACCGAAGAACCGAGCACGGAGCCGGAAGCGCCGCCCGTGACGCATTTCGAGATCGTCGTCCGCGTGGATGAAGTCTACGTGAACGGGGAACTGACCGAAATCGGCGCGCTGAAGGACATGATCCTGCTCGTGCTGGGCCTGGAGCCGGAGATCACCGTGACGGATGAGCGCGCGGTCCAGGAGACCTATGACAATGTGATCCGGATGCTGAAATCGGAACTCAACGTGCGCTACACGGAGACGGATACGGAACCGGGCACAGATACAGACCCGGGCACGGAGCCTTCGGAATCCGGATCGGAGGCGGAACCGGGTACGGAAGCGGACCCGGTAACGGAGCCTTCGGAATCCGGACCGGAGACGGAACCGGCGACGGAGCCGGAAGCGGGGCAGTAACCGGGGCAGTGACCGGAAGAACCGGCGACGGAGGAATCCGTGCGGCCAGACTGTCAATAATATACAGAGGGCGGCGCCGTTTGTTCACAGAATTATCAGTTTTTCAGCGCCGTTTTCGCTTGACTTTTTCCGTGCGTTCCTGTATGATTCCCTAAGACAGTCGGATCCGTCCGGGTATGTTTAACTATAAAATAAAGAGAGGTGTATTTGAATGGATAATCTCAAAGAAAAGATTCAGGAGTTCCTGAACACGAAGGATTTTACGGACCAGATGGATCCCGCCGATATCGAAGGCAATAAACTCATGGGTATCCTCGCATATCTTTCCTGGCTTGTGCTCATCCCGTTCTTTGTCGCGAAAGAGTCGGAGTTTGCCAGGTTCCATGTCAACCAGGGCCTGCTGCTCGCGGTTGTCGAGATCATTGCCGTCATCATCGGCCTGATCCCGTTTGTCGGCCCCATCATCGCATGGCTGGTCAACATCTGCTGCGCGATCCTTTCGATCATCGGCATCCTCAACGTTGTCAACGGTAAGGCGAAGGAACTCCCCATCATCGGTTCCTACCGTCTCATCAAATAATTCCGGGTTATACAGGTGATAAACCGGGGCGCGGCGCATTGGATGCGCACACGCTCCTCCACATATCGCACACACCATCAGATAAGGATCGACCCGTAAAGGCACGCCGGCTGGTTTTCCGGCGTGTCTTTATTTTTTTTCGGTTTCTTATACCCAAATTTGCGGAATTGTGCTATACTGTTACGGATAACGGGTTAATGGGGTTATTGCGCCCAAAAAGGAGTCCGGATGGTCAATACCGAGAAAGTTTACCTGATGACGAAGGCCGCGCTGTTCGAGAAAAAAGAGACGAACGGGGCCATCCATATCGTGTCCTTCCGGCGGAAAGACTATATCCTGTACCACATGATGCTGGTGTTCTTATCGGTCACCATCGCGTACATGATCCTGGTGGGGACGGTCTTCTTCATGATCGTCATGGCGAATGACACCCTGGTCCTCAATGTGGCGGAGATGGTGATCATCATCGCCGCCCTGGTCGCGGGCTACGCGGTCCTGCTGATCCTGTATTATACGGTATCCCACAAGTATTACGGGGAGAAGCACGTGAAGGCACGGCAGGACATCCGGACGTACCTGACGGTCATGAAGGCGCTGGAGACGATGGAGAAGGGCGACACGTAAAAGTATCCGTCATCTGACAGGTAAACGGGGCGGTCTGGCCCCGGCGGCACCACAAAGCGGGGCGCGCATCCCGCGGGAACAGGAAGGGAATCATCGTTACTTATGAAATGGCTATTAAGGGTTCGTGAAGTTTTCAAATCCTTTTACGGAACATACAGCCCGTATATCGACGGGCTTGTGAAGTTTGCCGTTTCCATGGCGGTCTACATGACCGTTATCTATCACACCGGGTACAATACGGCGGTCTCGAACCCGTTCATCGCCGTGATCCTCGGCCTGATCTCCGCGTTCCTCCCCGTATCCGCGATCAGCGTCATCACGGCGGCGCTCCTGATGGCGGAATTCATATCGGTTTCCCTCGAACTCACGGCGCTGACCGCGGTGATGTTCGTATTCATGATGCTCCTGTATTTCATCTTCAAGGCGGGGGACAGCATCCTGATGCCCCTTGTCATGACGGTCTGTCTCTGGAACATGTCCCCGCTGGTCCTCCCCATCGCGCTCCTGATCAATCCCGCGCAGGTGATCGTCGTGGCGTTCGGCGTCCTGGTGTACGGCATCATCATCGTGGTGCGGCGGGACCTTTCCGCCCTGGCCGCCGCGACGTCGTCCATGTCCATGGGCGGCAGGATCAACCTCGTCCTTTCGGACCTGTTCTCGAACACGCGGTTCCTCCTGATCCTGGCGGCGCTCGTCCTGACGGTGCTGATCGTTACCATGTTCAAGCGCTCGAAGGCGAATTACGCCGGCCTGGTCGGGTTCGTCGTCGGGAACCTGATCTACCTGATCCTCTTCATTTTCGGGTCCTATATCCTGAACATCACGTTCAGCCCGGTTTCGTTCGCCGCGGGCTTCGTGCTCGGCATCCTGGCGGGGTTCGTCATCCTGTTCGGCGTTCAGGCGCTGGATTACAACCGCTGCGAAGAAGTGTCGTTTGAAGACGATGAATACTGTTATTTCGTAAAGGCCGTCCCGAAGGCCTCCATTTCCGCCGCGAAGAAGACGGAAGAGATCATCACGTCGGTCGGACAGGACACGATCAATGTGCAGAACCTGTTCATCCGGCACGATGAGAAGGAAGGAGGCGGCAGATAATGTTTGGAAACTGGATCCAGCGGACCGGCGAGACCATCTCCATCGGCGGCATCAACCTGACCTTCTCCGTCAGCAGCGTCATCGAGATCATCCTGTTCTCGATCCTGGCCTATTACCTGATTTCCTGGATCAAACGGACGAAATCCTGGAACCTGCTGAAAGGCGCCGGCATCCTGGCGGCCATCTACGTCATTGCCCGGCTCATCGGCCTGGACAATATCCTGTTCCTGTTCGAGAACCTGTTCGGATCGATCGTGCTCGCGGTGATCGTGATCTTCCAGCCGGAGCTGCGCCAGGGCCTCGAACACCTCGGCAGCACGAACCGCATCCGCGGCTGGCTGCTCCCGGTCCCCACCGGGATCTACGCCGGCGGCATGGATGAGGAGACGTCCGAAGAGCTGCTGAAAGCCCTGAACTACATGAGCAAACACCGGGTCGGCGCCCTGATCGTCATCGAGCAGGAGAACCGGATGGATGAAGTGATCCAGACCGGCATCGCGCTGGACGCGGTGATCACCACGGCCCTGATCGAGCAGATTTTCGAACACAATACGCCGCTCCACGACGGGGCGGTGGTGATCCGGAAGAACCGGATCGTGGCGGCGACCTGCTACCTGCCGCTTTCGCAGAATATGGACATCAGCAAGGAGCTCGGCACCCGTCACCGCGCGGGCCTCGGCATCTCGGAGACGACCGACTGCATCACGCTGATCGCGTCGGAAGAGACCGGCGCGCTGTCCATCGCGCAGGACGGCCGGCTCACCCAGAACGTCACCATCGAAGACATCCGGAACACGCTGTATTCGGAGGATTCGGAAGCGTCCAGGAAGACGGGGCTTCTCGCGAAGCTGTTCGGAAGGAGGAAGAAAGATGTGGAGTAAATTCCTTTCCCTCCTGCGCCGATTCTTTACGACGAACATCCTGCTGAAGGTCATCGCGGTCCTCCTCGGGTTCGTTTTCTGGGTCCTGCTTTCGAACATCCAGGACCCGACGGTTTCCCGGACCCTGAACATCCCGGTGAACTATACGAACGCGGACGTCCTCAAGGACGACGGCCTGATCTTCCTGTCGGGGCCGGAGACGGTCGCGGTGCGCGTCTATTCGAAGCGGAGCGACCAGAACAGGCTGGACGCCGGCATGTTCCGCTGTACGGCGGACCTCGTCAACCATACGGGCGGGGACGTGAGCAGCCAGATGGTGCACATCAGCGTGATCCAGGTCGGCGGGTCCGACCTCGTCATCGACTGGGAATACCTGCGGAACGACCCGAACATCATCGTCAAGATGGACCGCTATATCACGAAGACCTTCCCGATCCAGGTCGTCTACGAAGACAGCCTGTCCGAAGGCCTGGTGCTCGCGGATTCCCTGACGCTTTCGCCTTCGTCCATCACGGTCAGCGGCCCCGAATCCGCGTTCGGGAGCCTTTCTGACGTGAAGACCGTCGTGAACATGCGCGAACTCTCGGAGATCGGCTCCGGGACGGTGTCCGCGGTCCTTCCCCTGACGCTTTATGATTCGGCCGGGAAGACGGTCACGAATACGTCCGAACTGATCCTGGAGTCGGCGGTCACGACGCTGACCGCGACCATTTACAGGCTGAAAACCGTCCAGGTCATCCTGTCCGGCGTCACGGGCAGCCCCGCGTCCGGGTACCGTTTCGTGAACACGGTGCTCAGCAACAACATCCTCGCGGTATCGGGCCTGAAGAGCCGGGTGGCGGACCTGTCCGTCATCTACATCCCGGAGACGGTTGTGGACATCTCCGGCATCTCGGAGACCACCGATTACGAAATCAACGCGTCCAGATACCTTCCCGAAGGCGTCACGCTCGCGGAAGGGAGCGGCATCGTGAAGGTGACCGTCAACGTCGAGCCGCTGGACAGCGAACGCTTCAATGTGCCCACGGACCGGATCCGGATCACGGGTCAGAAGGAAGGGTACACGTACGAGATCCGTACGTCTTCCGTCACGGTCATCGTCAGCGGCCTGCAGGACGACCTCGAAATCTTCAGCCCGGACATCCTGGAGATGTCCGTGGACGTTTCGGGGCTTGAGGACGGGCTCCAGAACACGGAGGTCCGGATCGGGGACGCGCCGGGCTATTTCATCGAGAACCAGGATGCCGTCCGGGTGTACATTTACTGCGCGCCGGCGGCCGCGCCCACCGAAGAACAGGGGGAATAAAATGGTACAGCAGACCGTAAAACTGAACAGCGCCATGGGCATCATCGTGGATTCCGCGGGAATCCTCTGCAAGGAGGCCATGAACTACCGGTCTTCCATTTCCTTCACCTGCAGGAATACGACGGTCAATGTGAAATCCATCCTGTCGGTCCTTGCGGCAGGCGTCCGGAACGGCGACGAGATGACGTTTGTGTGCAGCGGGCCGGATGAGGAAGAGGCCCTCGCCCGCATGGTATACCTGGCCGGGAACGGCTTCGACACGGTATGAGCAACGAACGGACGGTGGACGTCGTCATCCCGGTATACCGGCCCGGCGAAGACTTCCGCGAAGCGCTCCGCATGCTGCAGGCGCAGGAAGTGCTTCCGGGGAAGATCATCCTGATGGAGACCGTTTCGGAAGAAGCGGGGCCGGCGCTTCCCGAAGGCCCCGTCCCCGTGGAAGTGCACAGGCTCCGCCCGGAGGACTTCGACCACGGCGGCACGCGGCGGCAGGGCGTCTCCTTTTCGAACGCCTCACACGTGCTCCTGATGACCCAGGACGCGGTCCCGGCGGACACGGCGCTGACCCGGCGGCTCCTCGCGGCCTTTGAAGATCCCTCGGTCGCGGCCGCCTACGCGCGCCAGCTGCCGAAGGAAGGCTGCATCCTTTCGGAGCGCTGCACCCGCGCGTTCAATTATCCGCCGGAGAGCAGGGTGAAGTCCGCGGCGGACCTCCCGGAGCTCGGCCTTAAGACCTTTTTCTGTTCCAATGTGTGCGCCATGTACGACCGCGCCGTCATGGAACGGACCGGGGGGTTCCCCGGGAAGGCCATTTTCAACGAAGACATGGTTTATGCCTACGGGCTGATCCGGTCGGGTTATAAGATCGCCTATGCCGCGGACGCGGCCGTTTACCATTCGCATAACCTGACCGGGAAGGAACAGTTCCGCAGGAATTTCGACCTCGGCGTCTCCCAGGCGCAGCACCCGGAGATTTTCGATGCCTACCCGTCCGAGAAGGAGGGCGGCCGGCTGGTCCGCACCATCGTGAAGGACCTGCTGAAGTCCGGGAAGGTCCTGGACATCCCGGTGTTCCTGTACCGCTGCGCGATGCGGTACGCCGGGTACCGGTACGGGAAGCGGTATAAGAAGCTTTCCGAAAAACGCATTTTAAAATACACCATGAACAGGAATTACTGGAGAACGTATCAGAATGGGACAGATTAAGATTACCAGATGTGACATCGAAGGACTTTGCGTGATTGAGCCGACCGTCCACCGGGACGCGCGCGGCTATTTTGTGGAGACGTATAACCAGCGGGACATGCAGGAGGCCGGGCTGGACCTCCGGTTCGTCCAGGACAACCAGTCCATGTCGTCGAAGGGCGTGCTGCGGGGGCTTCATTTCCAGAAGCAGTACCCGCAGGGCAAGCTTGTCCGTGTGCTCCGCGGCAAGGTCTTTGACGTGGCGGTGGACCTCCGCGCGGGTTCGAAGACCTTCGGGAAATGGTTCGGCGTCGTCCTGTCCGCCCGGAACATGAAGCAGTTCTATATCCCGGAAGGCTTTGCCCACGGGTTCTACGTCATGAGCAATACGGCGGTTTTCGCCTATAAATGCACGGATTTCTACCATCCCGGGGACGAGGGCGGCATGCTCTGGTCGGATCCGGAGATCGGCATCGAATGGCCCATCGAGCCCGGTACGGAACCGCTCGTTTCCGAGAAGGACCGGAACTGGAAGGGCATCGCGCACACATTTCATTTTGAGTAAGGAAAGCACCCCCACATGTCCAAGATCCCGCTGAAGCGCGTATTTAAAATCTCATTACTGGTCTGGACGGGCATTTTCGTGCTGTTTGTCGTGGGCGCCATCCGGAAGCTCCTCCCGATGAAGGTCTTCGGGATCCCGCTGCTTGCCGTACTGGCCGCGGCGTTCCTGCTGTTCCTCGCGGCCTGGATCCTGTATTTCCGGCACCTGATGAAATGTGAAGAAGAGGGCAGGAGCGCCTTCGGGCTCTTCCTGATCGGCACCGTCCACCGCTACCGGTTCCTGATCGAGCAGCTGGTGTCCAGGGATTTCAAGATCAAGTACAAGCGTTCCGTACTCGGCATATTCTGGAGCTTCCTGAACCCGCTCCTCATGATGCTCGTGCAGTACGTGGTCTTCAGCCACCTGCTGAACATCCGCGGGGACGTGCGCCATTACGCCATCTACCTGCTTTCCGGCATCGTCATCTGGAACGGCTTCAACGACTGTTCCACGCAGGCCATGCGTTCCATCACCGGGAATGCGACCCTGATCACGAAAGTGTATGTGCCGAAGTACATCTACCCGGTCACGAAGGTCTGCTCGGCGTTCATCAACACGCTGCTGTCGATGATCCCCCTGCTCCTTGTGACGGCCGTTTACGGGCTGTTTTCGGACCCGCACCTGTTCCTCAACGAAACGGTGCTGCTCCTGCCGTTCGGGCTGTTTTTCCTGCTCATTTTCAACATCGGCATGGGCTTCCTGCTTTCGAGCCTGATGGTGTTTTTCCACGACGTGGAATTCCTGTGGGGCGTCTTTTCCACCATCTGGATGTACGCGACCCCCATCATCTATTCGCTGTCCATGTTCGAGTCGAGGGCGGGCTGGCTGGTGACGCTGATGCAGTTCAACCCGCTGTACCATTACATTTCCTTCTTCCGGACGGTGATCCTGGACGGCGCGAGCCCGGCTTTCGCCGAATACGGCATCTGCGCCCTCTGCAGCGCGCTGATGTTCACGCTCGGGTTTATCGTCTTCAAGAAGACCCAGGACCGTTTCGTCCTGTACCTGTAACCTGTCCGCACGGCGGATTCGGGGCCCTCGTTCCCGGAACGCACCGGGCCGCGGCCGGAAGGATCCCGTGATTGCGGCCGCAGGGCGGAAGCGATACGACTGACGATTACTACATTTTTCAGAGGTTTTCATGCCGCAGGAGAATACCGACAACAATCTCATGATCCGCGTGAAGGACGTGTCCATGCGTTTCCGGATGGAAGAGGACCGCTCCGGTTCCCTGAAGGAGACGGTGACGAAGTTCCTGTCGAGGCGGCTTACGTTCCGTGATTTTTACGCGCTCCACGACGTCAGTTTCGACGTGTACCGGGGCGACGTGCTGGGCATCGTCGGACGCAACGGCGCCGGGAAGAGCACCATCCTGAAGATCATTTCCGGGATCCTGAAGCCCACCGCCGGCACCGTCACCCGCCGCGGGAGCATCGTCCCCATGCTGGAGCTCGGCTCCGGTTTCGACTTCGACCTCTCCGGCCGGGAAAATATTTTCCTGAACGGCGCGATCCTGGGCTACGAGAAGCAGTTCCTGTACGACCGCTACCAGGAGATTCTGGACTTTTCGGAGCTGCACGCGTTCATCGACATGCCGCTCCGGAACTATTCGTCGGGCATGGTGATGCGCCTCGCGTTCTCCATCGCGACCGTCGTGGAGCCCGAGATCCTGATCGTGGATGAGATCCTGGCGGTCGGGGACGAGAATTTCCAGAAGAAGAGTTACGCGAAGATGACGGAACTGATGGGCGGCGGCACGACGGTGCTGTTCGTTTCCCATGACATGAACCAGATCCGCCGGATGTGCAACCGGGTGATCTGGCTCGAGAACGGGACGGTCCGCATGGAAGGCACCACGGACGAAGTCTGTCCCAAATACCTGATCTGAGCCCATGAAACAAGTGACTGTGGTCATCCCGAACTGGAACGGGATGAAATACCTGAAAACGTGCCTGGATTCCCTCCGGGCGCAGGATACGGGGGATTTCACCACGCTTGTGGTGGACAACGGTTCCGAAGACGGGTCCGCCGCGTACATCCGGGAAAACTACCCGGAAGTACGGCTGATCGAGCATCCGGAGAACCTGGGCTTCTCCGGCGGCGTGAATTCCGGGATCTCGGCGTGTGAGACCCCGTATGTGCTGCTCCTGAACAATGACGTCGAGTGCGCCCCGGGTTTCGTGTCGGGCCTCCTCCGTGCCATCCAGAAGGATCCGCGCATCTTTTCCGTCAGCGCCCGGATGGTGAATTACCGCCAGCGGGAATTGCTGGACGACTGCGGGGACCTCTATACGGTGCTGGGCTGGCAGGCCCAGCGCGGCGTCGGGCAGCCCGTGTCCGAGCCGCGGTACATGAAGGAAGCGGAGGTCTTTTCCGCCTGTGCCGGCGCGGCCCTTTACAGGAGGGCCGTCTTCGATGAAATCGGGCTGTTTGACCTGCAGCATTTCGCGTATCTGGAAGACATCGACGTGGGCTACCGCGCGAAGCTGTACGGCTACCGGAACGTGTATACGCCGGAAGCGGTCGTATACCACATCGGGTCCGCGGCGTCCGGCGCCGTCAGGTACAGCGACTTCAAGGTGCGGATTTCCGCCCGGAATTCCATCTATCTCGCGTATAAGAACATGCCGCTGCTCCAGCGTGCGGTCAATGCGTTCCCCATGTGGGTCGGACGGAAAGTGAAGCAGCGCTTTTTCAGGAAGGAAGGCTTCGAAAAAGCGTATCTCGAAGGCGTGAAGGAAGGCTTCGCGACGCGGAAGACGACGAAGAAAGTCCCGTTCCGCCTGAGCCGGCTTCCCAGGTACTTCGCGATCGAGTGGGCGCTCATCGTGAACACGTTCACATATTTTTCAGAATACATGAGACGGCACAGCCGTTGACATTTGACTGCCGACCGCCTATAATGGCGCGGAACAGGGGGGAGCGGGGCGGATGCGCCCGGGGTCCGGTACGGAAAACGGCGCGGGACACGGCGGACGGCCATGGAACGGCGCGCCGCCTGCACGCATAAGGACCCCGTCCCGGAGGAGAGACTGTTTTGATCAAGGATGACCAGGCAAAACTGAACCGGTTCCGGCTCCTGCTGGACGCGCTGACCATAACCGGCGCGTATTTCCTGACGTACTGGCTGTTTTTCTTCGTCATCCCGCCCGAGTCGCCGTTCGGCGGTTCGTTCAGCGTGGAGGTCAGCGCCTTCGATTACCGCTTCGCGGTGCTTTACATCGGCGCGCTGACGCTGGCGATCTACGGGCTGCTCCATCTGTATGCCGGCATCCGCTTTACGGGCAGGCGTCTGGAAGCGCTCCGCATCTTCGAGGGGAACCTGGTCGCCATTGTCTCGGTGGTCGTGTTCTTCTGGCTGTTCATCAAGACCTACAGCCTGCATTTTTCCCGTATGTTCCTGTTCGAATTCGGGGTGATCAATACGTTCCTGATGGTGCTCCAGCGGAACCTGCTCCGGATCTTCTTCGTCAACAGGCTGAAGAAAGAGGCGAACCTGCGCCGCGTCCTCCTCGTGGGCTTTTCGAAAGCGTGCGAGGCGTTCCTGGACCGCGTGAAGGTGAATGCCCGCTGGGGCTATTCCGTCTGCGGGATCCTGGACGACCGGGCGCCCGTCGGCACGGCATACGGGGACTACAAGGTCATCGGGAAGATCTCCGACCTGGAATCCGTCATCCTGGATTCTTCGGTGGATGAAGTCTACGTGACCCTGCGCCTCCAGGAATACGAGAAGCTTGAAGAAGTCGTCCGCATCTCGGAGAAGGCCGGCGCGCAGACCAAATTCGTCCCGGATTACGGGAACCTGATGTCGAACCGGCCGTTTTCGGAGAACCTGCTCGGCCTCCCGGTCATTTACCTGCGGCAGGTCCCGCTGGACGACCTGATGAACGCGTTCCTGAAGCGCGCGGTGGACATTATCGGGTCCCTGGCCGCGCTGGTCCTGTTCTCGCCGGTCATGCTGGTCACGGCGCTGCTTGTGAAATGCACGTCGAAGGGCCCCGTCATTTTCCGGCAGGAGCGGATCGGGCTGCACAGGAAGCCGTTCCGCATGTACAAATTCCGCTCCATGACCGTCCAGAAGAGCGAGGACGAAGAGAAGGAGTGGACCACAAAGGATGACCCGCGTGTGACGAAAGTCGGCAGCTTCATCCGGAAGACGAGCATCGACGAACTGCCCCAGCTGTTCAATGTGCTGCTCGGGGACATGAGCCTGGTCGGGCCCCGCCCGGAACGGCCGCAGTTCGTGGAGATTTTCAGGGAAGAGATCCCCCGTTACATGGTGAAGCACCAGGTCCGCCCGGGCATGACCGGGTGGGCGCAGGTGAACGGCCTCCGCGGCGACACCTCGATCGAGAAACGGATCGAATACGACATTTACTATATCGAAAACTGGACGATGGGCTTTGATTTCCGGATCCTGTTCCTGACGGTGTTTAAGGGATTCGTGAACAAGAACGCCTACTGACGGG
>JAGDAW010000116.1 GCA_017959345.1 Lachnospiraceae bacterium
CTCGCGGAACGCATGGGGCTGACGGAGGAAGAGTTCGGGACCCTGTACCGGCTGGCCTATAAGACGCTGAACCACATGGAGGCCGGGGAACGTTAAGAAGGACCGGGAATCCACAACGGACGGATCCGGCGGAAAACCCGGAGGCACGTGCCGGTGGAAACGGCAGCCCGGGACATGTGAAGACCGGCAGCCCGCCCTGTACGGGCGCGGCTGCGTAAACACGAGAGAGGAGATTAAAAATGTCGAATGTGTATGATTTTACGGTAAAGGACCGGAAGGGCCAGGAAGTGAGCCTCCGGGAATACGAAGGGAAAGTGCTGCTGGTCGTGAATACGGCCACGGGCTGCGGCTTCACGCCCCACTATGAGCCCCTGGAAGCCATGTATAAGGACCTGAAGGACCAGGGCCTCGAGATCCTGGATTTCCCCTGCAACCAGTTCGCGAACCAGGCGCCCGGGAACGAAGACGAGATCCATGAGTTCTGCACGGTGAAGTTCGGTGCGGATTTCCCCCAGTTCGCGAAGGTGGAAGTGAACGGCGAGAACGCGTCGCCGCTGATTGCCTGGCTTGCGGGCGAGAAGCCGTTCGAAGGCGTTGGGAAGGGCCTGAAGTTCGCGGCGATGAACACATCTGCGAATATGAACAATAAAAAGTTCGGCGACAAGGCCTATATCAAGTGGAACTTCACCAAGTTCCTGCTGGACCGCGAAGGCCGCGTCGTCGCCCGCTTCGAGCCGACCGTGGAGATGGACGTCGTCCGGGCGGCGGTAGAGGCCGAGCTGAAGAAGTGAGCACAGGGGGGGCGCCGGGAAACCGGCGCCCCCGCCGCATTTCCGGTTGTAATTCCCCGGAAAACGTGATAGGATGGAGCCGGATCCCCGGGCGCATGGCACGGGGCCGCCGTCCCGTCCGGCCCGCCGGGCGGCGCACGGCAGACAATAAAAAACAATGATGCAGGGCTGTCACGGGACAGGCACGGCCGGGAGAACCGGCGCGGGACGCGGACAGCCGGAAAGGATGATGATGGAGAACACATTTGCAAGACTGGCAAGAAACACGGGGATGCTCCGGTTCCTGCTCCCCTTCGGGATTATCCTGATCGTGGCCGGGATCTTTTTCACACGGACGACGCCGGACCGGTATGAGGAAACCACCGGCACGGTGACGGACGTCCGGGAATACCAGGATGACGGGAGCACGGTTTATGAGGTGTTTTTCGATTACACGGTGGACGGGAAGAAGCTGAGCAGCTCCTTCGACAACGCGGGCTCCGGCTACAGCCGGGGGGACAGCATCACCGTCTATTACAATCCCGAACACCCGGAACAGATCACGAATTTCAAGGGCGGGAAGTTCATCGGGCCCGTGATGATCGGGGTCGGCGCCCTGATGGCGGCCTTCGGCATCTGGTCCGCGGTGAAGCAGTTCCGGAAGAGCCGGGAGCTGGACGAACAGACCGGGACGACCTCCGCGACGGCCGAACGCATCGCGGCGGAGATGCCGCCGAAGGAAACGCTTGAGGAACTGTACGTCCTGTTCGACGGGCAGACCCTGAAGCCGGGGTATTACGCGGAAGACCGGAACCGGCAGCGGGTATACGAGATGACCATGACGAAGAACGCCCTGGTCGGGAACCGGCTCTTCACTTTTAAGAACTTCCGGACCGGCAGGACCATGGAGCACGAGGTCGGGCACGTCGTGAGCCAGACCTTCAACGACGAATTCTTCTCCGCGAGTTCCCGCTTCCGCTTCGACGGCAAGGACATCTGGGACGCGCTCCACGAGCGGGGCCTCCGCATCCAGACGGACCTGCATTCGATCCTGCCGCGGGTGCGGTACATCCTTTCGCTGAACGGCCGGTTCTTCGCCGTGGCGGAAACCAGCAGCAAATACGTCCATGAAGAGGAAGAGGCGGCCCACAAGCTGGCGATCCCCGTCGGGCGTTACTATTACCGGTGCTGGACGAACGAGCAGGACCTGGACCTCCTGTTCCTGGCCATCTTTGCCATTTCTGAGACGGACCAGGCTGTCGTGGAGTAACCGTGAAGGTCCTCGTCAGCGCCTGCCTGCTGGGTGTAAAATGCAAATACAACGGCGGGGACAATGCGAACGAACGTCTCCGGGTGTTCCTGGAAGGCTGCGAGGCCGTCCCGGTCTGCCCGGAGACCGCGGGCGGATTGCCGGTGCCCCGGTGCCCCGCGGAGATCGTCGGCGGCGTCGTGATGAACGCCGCGGGTGAAAATGTGGACGCCGCGTTCCGAAGAGGGGCGGAAGCCTGCCTGGAGACCGCTGTCCGGACAGAGGCGGACCTCGCCGTCCTCCAGTCCCGGAGCCCCTCCTGCGGGGTGGGACAGGTCTACGACGGGACCTTTTCGGGGACACTGGTCCCCGGGAACGGCGTTTTCGCGGAGCTGCTGATCCGGCACGGGTTCCGCGTCGTGGACGTGGAGGCGCTGTTTGGCCGGGACTGACAGGGTGAAGACGTGAAAAAGGCCGGCGGATAAACGGTCCGTGCCGTTTATCCGCCGGCCGTATCGTCTCAGAGCATAACCGTTCGGCGCCGCATCCGGCGCGTGCCTCATACATCCGGGCGGGGACCCGGAACACAACCAAAGGGCATCGGGCCCGTTTCCCGCAGCGATTCTGCGGGAGGCGGGCCTTTTTCGTTGCATACGGGCTGGCAAACGTCGTTTACGGGCTATATATGGACGCTGTGACGGGGAACTGATACAGTTTTCCCAACACCAGGCGCGGACAGCGCCAAAAAACAAGGAGGTCTTAAATGAGAACACTCAAAAAGGCAAAAGGAACCGTTCTGGCAATCCTGCTGAGCGTTTCCATGCTGCTGTCGGGTATGGTCAGTGCTTCCGCACTGAGCCTGGAATACGGCGGCGTCTATGTTGCGGACTATGATTCGCAGGAAGCGGTGCTCGCCGCGGCCGATGAATTGAATGTCCGGCTCTCGGCAGAAGGCAGCGTACTGCTGAAAAACGACGGGACGCTCCCCCTGTTCGGGAACGAGCGGCTCAGCGTCTTCGGCGGCAAGCAGAGAAATCTCGAAGGCGGAAGCGGGACCGGGCTCCTGCAGCTGCTCAGGGAAGCGGGATTCCAGGTTAACCCTGTACTGGAAGGCTTCTATTCCCAGAACGGGGAAATCGGTGTGGAACCCATCAACCTCAACCGGAAACAGGAACAGTCCCTCCGGCTGTACAATGACCTTGCGATCGTAGTACTGTCCAGGACCGGCGCGGAAGGCGCGGACCCCGAGCGTGTTACCGGGGAGATCGAGGACAACCTGGACGGGGACGGCAATGACTACGGCTGGCGCCATGAAGCGCTTGGCCACAAGGGCGCTTATGTGGAAGGCGTCGGCTACGTGGTAGAAGATGCCGAGAACCTGTATAAGCACTATCTGGAGCTGACGGACAGCGAAGAAGCGATGCTTTCCTACGTCAAGGCCCGTTTCAGCAAGATCGTGGTGATCCTGAATACCTCCAACGCGATGGAGATGGCCAACCTCCAGGAAGACGACGCCATCAACGCGATCCTCTGGATCGGGCGTCCCGGCTCGACCGGCCTGCAGGCACTGCCGAAGATCCTGAACGGCGAAGTGAACCCCTCCGGCAAACTGGTTGACGAGTGGAACCGCGACTTCACGACGGATCCCACCTGGCAGAACTTCGGAACCAACGACCAGGTCGGCGGCGGTTACGATTATCTCTACAACATGGACATCGACGGCGCCCCGCCGCAGCAGTACGTGCTCGGCAAAGGCAGCGGCAACGGCCTGAAGGGCGTGGATTACGACGAAGGCATTTACTTCGGCTACAAGTATTTCGAAACCGTCTATGCGGAAATCGCGGAAGGCAGCCTTGGCTATGATGAAGCCACGAAGACCATCGTGAAAGAAGGCGGCGCGACCGGCGAGGAAGCGGCGGAAGCCTGGTGGTCCTACGCGGTGGTGTACCCCTTCGGTTACGGCCTTTCCTATACCACGTTCACACAGACCTTTGACAGCCTTTACTATAAGGACGGCAGGACGAAAGTCGAACTGTCCGGCGAAGTGGACGGCGATGACCTGTTCTCCTCCGCCGCGGGCAGCGAAGCGAAGGTCAAAGAACTGTATGCGGACGTGACCGTTACCAATACCGGCAGCAGGGACGGCAAGCAGGTCGTGCAGATCTATGTGACCGCGCCGTATTACGCGGGCGGCATCGAGAAGGCCCACGTCTCGCTCGTCGGCTATGCGAAGAGCAGCCTCCTCCGTCCCGGCCAGAGCGAAGTGGTCACGGTGAGATTCAATGTGCAGGACGCGGCATCTTTCGATTACAATGACGCCAACGATAACGGTTTCTTCGGTTATGAGCTGGAAGCCGGCGAATACACCGTCAAGGTCATGGAAGACTCCCACAGGGTCGCCGATGAGAAAACGATTACACTGACCACCGGCGCGACCCTGGGCCTGGATGACTTCAGCGGCAACGAGATCGACAACATTTTCTCGAAGGGCGATATGTACGATACCCTCCGTGTGAACCATGAACCCGGGAATCCGGACAGCGTCCTGAACTTCAACAAGAGCGACGACGCCGGCCAGGTCCTGCTCAGCCGTACGGATCTTTCCAGCGCTGCCGTACAGGACCTGTACATCAAGGAAAATGAGCGGGAGATGTCCGACGCGTATCTGAAGAGCATCATTTTCTGGAACACATTTGACGCGGACGCGTACGGCGTGTTCGGGGACGACGTGGATGCCACCGCGGTGACCGGCGCAGAGCACTTCACCTGGTACAAAACCGAGGACGAACTGAAGGCCCTTATGGCCGGCTGGACCCAGGCGGATGCCCACGAAGACGGCTATACCGATGTGACCGTCAAGATGAAAGACATGTCCGGCATCGACATGACTTCCGAAGAAGGCGCTGCGAAGTGGGTCGCGTTCATGAACCAGCTCACCTGGGACGAGATCATGAACATCAACAACCACGGCTCCCATACGACGGCGGCCATCCCGTCCATCGGGAAAGTGGCGTCCAAGGATGAGAACGGGCCGAATTCCTTCAACGGGAAGAGCTGGTGCTGTTCCGTCGTGGTCGCCTCCACCTGGAACGTGAAGCTCGCGGAAGAATACGGCATCACCAACGGCAACCTCGGCATGCTCGGAAGGACCCTGACGGAAGGCTGGTACGGCCCGGGTATGGACCTTCACCGCAGCCCGTTCGGCGGCCGCAACAACGAATACTATTCGCAGGACGGCATCCAGGGCGGTTACATCGCCGCGGCCCTTGTCGCCGGCGCGCAGTCCAGAGGCCTGAACGTTTACATCAAGCACATTTTCATGAACGATCAGGAAGCGGCGCGCTGCAACCAGTGTATCTTCACCTGGGCGCCCGAGCAGGCGATCCGTGAGATCTACGCGAAAGCGTTCCAGATGTCCATGCAGGAAGGCGGCTGCACCAGCGCCATGACCGCCTACAACCGTATCGGCGGTATCGTTCCGGTCATGAATGACCGGCTCCTGAACAAGCTGACCCGCGAAGAGTGGGGCTGGGTCGGTTCCTACGTCACGGACTACTATTCCTACGGCCAGATCCGCTCCAACCATATGGACCTCCTGCTCCGTGCGGGATGCGACCTTCCGGACGGCACCGCTTCCGGTGTGGAAGCCGTCTCCGGCAAATGGAATAAGGACGCTGTGGGTGTCGGAACCGAAGACGCGCCCAGCGGGAACGTCAGCATCGGCGGCGTGGTCATCGCGCCCGAAGGATTCAGCCCCGCAAAGAACTATGCGGTGGGCGACAGGGTGACGGTGACGGTTTCCGGCGGCTTCAACGGTTCGGACCTGATGACCTACTACGAATTCACGGCTGACCATGCGGCAGGCCCCTTCAAGGCGGAAGAGGCGCGCCGGCTCGGCAACGATGAGCTTGAAAAGTATGAGATGATCGATTCCCTGGCCCAGTGGTATTACGCCCGCATCAGCGCGCAGCGCGTGCTGCATATCGCGTCCAATACCCTGAACAACCGGAACGGCGTGGCTTCTTCGACGATCAATACGGTCATCGACCTGAAGCAGGGCGTTGCGGCCCGGGCATCCATCGCCCTTCCCGAAGAAACCCTGAACGGGAATGAAGTGGTGTATTCGGTCTCTTCCGGCACACTTCCCGCCGGGATCAGCCTGAACCCGGTTACGGGTGCCATCACCGGTACGCCTTCCGGCATCAGCAGGAACCGGGTCGTGTTTACGGCTTCGATCGGCGGCTGGATCCGCACGACGATCAACGCCGAAGTCAATGTCGCCTCCGCGTTCACGCTGAGCGACGGGGACAAGGACGTGGATTCCTTCACCGGCAAGGTCGGTACGTTCTTCGAAGGGTTCATTGAGTCCGATGTGGTCACCAGCGAGAGCTTCAACGCGGGCATTACCTACAGCGTGGCGGAAGGCGCGCTTCCGAAGGGCCTGAAGTTCACCGACAACATCATCGAAGGAACGCCGGAAGAAGCGGGCACGTTCGAACTGGTGATCAATGTCACCGGTGCGAGGACCGTCCAGACCACCGGCGCGCCCAGGACCAACAGGACCACCTACCTGTTCCCGCTGACGATTACGATCGAGGGAGAAGGCGGCGGGGAAACCCCGGCTGAGGGCAGCATCCAGATCCGTGTGGAAGAGGGCGTCCTGCAGTTCACCACGGACGGTGAGAACTGGATCAATATCATCGCTGTGGAAGCCCTGAAGGAGATCCTGAAGTAAGCCATCCGGGCGGCATTCCCGGGACACGGGGCGGAAGCCCCTGCGGGATCCCGGCGGAAACCGGATGGGAAATACGGTATTACAATGCAAAAGCGGCTCCGGTGCCTGGCCCCGGAGCCGCCGTCTGTCCGCGCGCCGCAGGCGGGCGGGTCTTTCAAAGGGGGACGCGGACGGGGCCGCTGTTTCCCCGGATCCCCGCTTTATCCCGGGATTACGAACTGCAGGTGGAACAGCCCGTCTTCCAGATGGACGCTCATGGTGCCGCCCAGCTGTTCCGCGATCTTTTTCATGCTCTTCATCCCGTACCCGTGTCCTTCCGGTTCCTGGGTGGACACCGGGAGGCCGTTGACCATCTCTATGGTACTGCCGTAGTAATTCTGGAGGTGGATGTCCACAAAGCCCCCGAGCCGCCGGATATTCAGGCTGATGATCCTTTTCCCTTCATCCGGGATGCTCCTGGAAGCGGCGATCGCATTGTCCAGGGCGTTGACAAACAGCGAGAACAGTTCCGTATCACTGTTCCTGTCCAGCGCGTCCCCGTCCGCGGTGCAGGTGAACATGATTTTATTCGTTTCACATTCGCGCATTTTCTGGGTCAGCAGCACATCCAGCATTTCATTTCCCGTATGGATGATGGAAAAACTCTCGTCCACCATCTCCACGATCCGCCGGTAGCTTTCGGTGGATGCGGGATTGTCCGACGCCGCCTTCAGGGTGTTCAGCTCATGCCGGAGGTCATGGTATTTCTCGTTGATGCTGCCAAGCGCCGCCTTCCAGCTTTCGTACTGCTTCGACTGTTCGCGCATCAGCGCCCGGGTCAGGTCCATTTCAGAACGGTCGATCTGGCGGCTGTAAATATAATACTGGATGATCAGCGCGAAGACGCTGGAGGTCATGCCGTAGAGGCTGTCCGAAACCGTGCGCATCAGGTCGCGGGGACCGAAATCCACCGAGAGGCAGTTGATGCCGATGCCGAAAACCACGATCGCCGCGGCGATAAAGCGCAGCATGGGATCCCCGGGGGTTTCCGCGTATTTCCGGCCCTGCCGCGCGAAGATGATCCAGACCAGGATATAGGTCACGGCGATACAGGGGATCTCCAGCAGGAAACGGGCCTGTACCGGGTCGGACACCCACTCGCTGACGGGGAGCGCGGCACGCAGGATATCATACAGCTTGTATGAGATATGGATCGTCGCGTACCCGGCGGTACACGCGGCGGTGATCATCCCGAGCGGCGCGCTGAAAGGGATCTTCATGCAGAAAATGGAAAGCACGAGCAGGGAGAGGTAGAGCAGGAGGTTGCAGAGGCTCCTGCTGCCCATCTCGCCGAGCAGCGGTGTCAGCGCACCGATGAGGGGGCGTTCCAGGCTCTGGAATACGACCCTGTACAGGCAGAGGAGGACGACGGCCCCCGCCAGCCGGAGCAGGAAGAGCGACCTTTTCTTAAAGAAGAACAGGAACATCAGCTCCGCGGCCATCAGTTCCCAGACGAAAACCAGATACCTCCAGCTGAAGAAAATGTGTATGCCGAATACCGTAAAATCCATTTTAACGCCTCCCCAGGTAGCTGCTGACAGCCTCCAGAAACTCTTTCTTTTTACTCCTTGTGATCCGGAAGGTCTTCCCTTTCACCGTTACATCCTCCGGATACAGGGCTTCCAGGTATTTCAGGTTCACCAGCGTATAGGAATTGCATCTGGCAAAGTCCGCCTTCTTCAGTTCCGCTTCCCGTTCGTTCAGGGAACCGTATGCGCGGATCTCCCCGTTGACCGTGTGGAAGACCATGTCATGGTCCACGATCTCGATATAATAGATCTCCCGGACGGAAAGGACGGTGGTCTCTGTCCGGGACCGGATGTAGGTCACCGGGTCGCTGGAGGTGTCGATGCGGTTGACGGCGGTCTGGAGGTACATGGCCAGTCCGTAATAGGTCGCGGGCTTCATGACATACCCGAGGGCATTGACCTCATAGCCGCGGATCGCGTAGCCGGACATGTTGGTCAGGAAAATGAGCAGCACGTTCGGGTCATATTCCCTCAGCCGTCTGGCGGCGGCCATCCCGTTCATCCCGGGGAGCATGATGTCCATCAGGACGATATCGTGGGAGGGGCGGTAGTTGTTCAGGAACATCTCCGCGTTCCGGTAGCGGGCGACGCGGAATTCCAGCCCTTTCTCCCCGGCAAACCGGGTCAGATGCGATTCGGTTGATTCATATTCACGGTCATTGTCTTCAATCACCGCGATATTGTAGGTGCGCATGGCATACCGCCTTTCATGACTGCGAAAGAAGGTTGTGGGGCGGACAGCCCGCCCCGGTTTCCTTACAGAAGCGGAGAAGCACATTTCCGGCGTTTCGTCCGGCCTCATCCGCCGGCGCCGTGCCGGCTGCTTCAAAGATCTGTCTGTAATTGCTTTCATTCTAACATCGGCAATGCGAAAAGTCAAACAGGAGCGGGCGGGAACCGTCAGGCATGTCCCCCCTGGAACTGCGATACGGGTAAGAGGCTGAAAACAGAGATCAAAAGCACCGTTCAGACCTTTACAAATCATGCCGCCGGTGATACCATGAGGGCAACAGCTTATCGGGGATATCCTTGGTCTGAGCCCGATACCAGCTGCGGAACCACCGGGGCCCATCGTGTTGGGACAGAAGATGAAGGAGGCCATGCGGAGAGATGGCGAACGTGTCTTTATTGCGCTGGAAAGAATACGGTGATACCGATGCACCGTCTCTCCGGGAGCGCTTTGAGCCGGGCCCTTACCCGGGACAGGAAAAGATTGTGCGGTATCTGGAGAACGGGAAGGTCATATGAGCCGCTCCGGGAATCAGCCGGGATGTGTTTACCGGGGAACTGATTGCGGTAAGGCTTGAAGTACTGACGGATGGTGCGTATTCCTGGGATACAGCGCTTTCATACTATGTGAAGAAATACAACCTGCGGCTGCCAGGGGAATTTGAGGATAAGGTATTGGCAGAGTATCCGGATCGTCATACCGGACAGGACGTCTGACGGCCGGCTGGTCCACGTGGGAGACGGTATCGAGATCTTTAATAAAGCGGAGAAAGGCACCACAGAACGGCGGAACAGAATAACAATCCCAGCGGTATGGCGGCGGGGATGCCCTGAAGACCTGGGAACGGAGCGCAGGATAAGGATTCTGCCATGATATTATAGCACTGCGGGGATGGTTTATGGAAATTCTGTAAAACCACCATTAAATACCGGAATACGTTCAGCGTGCTGCGGGAATAAGGAAAAACCCGGAGCGGCCGGCTCCGGGCATTCCATTAAAAAGGATCAGGTTAAACATTTTCAAACTGGTGAAGCAGCCCTGCCTGAAGGACCTGTGAGCAGTTTATGCCGCGTTTATCTGCCAGAGTGACCATCCACTGCGGGAGGGATACATTCTTCCGGACGGAGCGGGTATCTGTAAGTGCCCGGTAAGCAATGGTATCCACCGAGATGAAAGAAACCGAGCAGCCATCTTCACGCTCGATCTCCGACTGCGGGGTCGGCGCCGGGATGGGATCTCCGGAATCCTCAGCAACCACAAGCCAGCCGGAAGCGGCGTCTGTGATCTGGGTAATGGCGTCCTGCAGGTCATACCCGGAAGTAATACATCCGGGCAGATCCGGGACACGGGCAAAAACCTTATTGCCTTCCTGTGTAAAAAATGCGGTGTAGATATAAATCATGCAGACCTCCTGTTGCTATGAAAGGAAGGGGCTTAAAGCCCTGACCTTTGATTGTTTTTTTTGACTTCCCTGCCTGATATAGCGGAAATCGTCTTCGTCAAAATCATGACGTTTCAATGGTATTGTGGCTTTTGTGATTTCTGAACGGTACTGATCATGGTTCCCGCCATGTCTGACGAGGTAATAGCCGTTTTCATTCAGGAACCTGATTGCCTGATCCCTTGGTTTCATGAATGCCTTCTTTTGATAAGACTATTACACACAATGTTGTGTATCTTGTCAAGATATAAATACACAAAAATACACATTATTTGCGAGATGGCTTCTTCAGGATCACGTTGGGGAACCGGATGGAGAGAAGCACAGCTGCAGATCCTCAGGGAGGATATGGATCGCCTGGAAGACAGGATCCGGGAGATGGCCTCTTCAGATACCATCCCCTCGGCGGATATCACAGGATTGATTATCGGAAAGTGAACAACGGATTCGGAGCACATCATGATGGAATGGATGGAGAAGAAGTCTTTTTCCGGCGTTGACAGGCAAGAATACATTCATAAGATCAGAGATTATGCTGTCCATAAACTGGAAAGCCATTTTGAGACCGTCGAGATCTCGGATCATTCGGGCGTCAGGCACTGTTTCCTGCTTGATAATGGTTTCCTGGCACATGTCCAGTCGATGAATGGAGGGGCAATCTATGATCTCGTGATAGAG
>JAGDAW010000014.1 GCA_017959345.1 Lachnospiraceae bacterium
CCCGGCCTTCCGGCCGGGGCGCTTCGCTGTTCTAAGGAGATTCCCGGTTAAGAATGAAGGGAACCGTCCTGATCCTGGTTCTGTATGCCGTACTTTTCTGCAAGACCCTTCTGGAATCTCTCTGACAGTGACATCTATTTCTCCGGATGGTAGGGGATATTCACCGATTCCGCCGATCCTTCCTCCTTCCCCTCCCCGGATGTCCGCAGGTCACGGTTCAGTCTTTTCAGGATCTCACGAGTCAGAGCGTACCGGAACGATTTCACGAATTCGCTACCGTCATATTCGGATTGTATAACATGTATAGTTCCCTTGTCAAGGCTTTTCCGGTTTTTATATTCGATAAATAAAAAAACAGCAGGTACTGCCTGGGCGGGATGAACCTCCTCTCGCCGCAGCATACCCGCTGTTCTGCCCCATACGCGGTTTACATCATCCCGTTCAGCACCTGCGCCGCCAGGAACAGCACGAAAGCGTTCACCACGGGCGCCAGGCCCGGCTTCCCCTTTCCGGAGACGGTCCGCTTCGTGATGCCGTCAAAAAGCAGCGTCAGCACGAAGGTTACGAGCGCGCCCAGGAGGCCGGTCGGGACCGCCTCCGTCCAGGGCACCAGCCCCGCCGCCGCGGGCAGCACTGCAAATGCAGCCGCCGCGAGCCCGATCACGGCCGGCCATACGCGCTTCACATTTCCCCGGGCCGCATAGGCGTCAATGACGAGCGGGACCAGTACGAGGACCGCCATCATGACCGGGGAAAGGGCGGGCACATCCGCAAGCGGGGAAAAGAGCCGCGCCGTAAAGACACCCGCGCAGTACAGGAATACGGACACCGCGAGCAGGATATTCAGAAGCCAGGACTGTTTCTTCATGACGTCACCTTCCTTCCCCCGCGGCCGTGAGCCGCTGCACATAAAGCGCGGCTTTCCGGACCGCCCGTGCCACCGCTTCCGTGGTCTCCGTGGCGCCGGTGAGCGCATCCGCCTTCCCGGTATCGTCCCCGTACGTCCCAAGGAACTGCCCCAGGAAATCCACGTCCGACGCGGCTTCCCCGCCGAGCCCGTACGTCTCCGACGACGATTTTACGGCGAGCCCGCTGACCATCCCTTCGTTCGTGACGGAGACCACCAGGACAATGTCATCCACATAACCGGGTTCCGCGACTTCCACCACGTACCCGGTCTCGCCTTTCACGACTTTCCGGATGCCCGTCTCCCCTTCTTCCACGGGGATCTCGGTGAAGGTACTGCTCCCGGGCAGCATCCGCCCGAACACTTCCCGGTAATACGCCTGCTCCATATCCTTCCGGATGCCCCGGAGGCCGGTCACCGCCCCGAAAAGCACCAGCCCTGCCAGCACTACCGCGAGCGCCGGCTTCCAGGCGTCGCTGAAATCAGCCTTCCGGGACGCGCGCACGGCGGACGTCCTTCTTCCGAACCAGCGGTCCAGATGCCAGGACAGGGGGTTCATGAGGAGGATCGCGTACGTCACGCCCTCCGGGAAGAGGCCGGAATACCGGAACAGGACCGTCAGGATCCCGCAGCCCGCGCCGAACAGCCACTGGGCCCGCGTATGGACGGGCGATGAGGAATAATCGGATGCCATAAACGCCGCGCCGAACAGGACGCCGCCCGAAAGCAGGCTGTACAGCATCCACGTCAGGGGGTTCTCCCCCCTGTAAAATGCGAACGTCAGGACGGCGAACGTCCCCAGATACGCGACCGGGATCCGGAAACGGACCACCCGGCGGGCCAGCAGGTATACAAACCCCGCGAGGATGGCTGCGGCGGACGTCCCGCCGATGGTTCCTGCCGGGTTCCAGAGGAACAGCTGCAGAAGCCCTGTCTGCGGGACCTGCCCCGCCCGGAGGGCCGCAAGGGGCGTCGCGGAAGCCGCGATGTCCACGTTCATGAAGCCGCCGGGGGGAAGCGCCGCACCGGCAGCGGCAAAACGCGTCAGGTACACCGGGAACAGCAGCATCAGGAACGCCCGTCCGGCAAGCGCCGGGTTAAAGGTGTTCTCCCCGAGGCCGCCCGCGATGCCCTTCACCGCGACGACGGCGAAAAGCACGCCGAGAATGACGATGTAATACGGCACGGAAGCCGGCAGGACCATGGCGAACAGGAGGCCCGTCACGACCGCGGACAGGTCCGGGACCGAAACATTTTTTCGCGCGATCAGGCAGTACAGCGTCTCCCCGGCCACGGCGGTGCCGACGGACACCAGCGTCACAAGCAGGGCGCGGAGGCCGAAGGCCAGGATGCCCGCAATGAGTGACGGCAGCAGCGCGAGGACCATGTCCAGCATGATCCGGGTGGTGGATGCCCCGCTCCGGATATGGGGGGAGGCCGGTACGTTCACGTTCATACGGCAGCCTCCTTCAGGATCTTCTTCCCTGCCCTGAAGGTCTCCACCAGCGGCAGTTTCCCCGGGCAGACGTAGGCGCACGCGCCGCATTCGATGCAGTCCATCAGGCGCAGCGCTTTCAGCTCCTCCGCGTCCTCCGTCCGGGCATACCGGTAGAGGAACAGGGGGTCGAGGTTCACCGGGCACGCGTCCACACATTTCCCGCAGCGGACGCAGGACGGACGCGCGGTTTCGGCGGCGCTGTCAGACAGGAGGCACACCACGGCGGACGTGGTCTTCGTCACGGGAACCGCAAGGCTGTCCACCGCCCGCCCCGTCATGGGGCCGCCGGCCACGATCTTCCGCACGTCTTCACGAAGGCCGCCGCAGGCCTCGACCAGGTCCGCGAAGCTGGTGCCGACCCGGACCAGCAGGTTCCGCGGCCGCCGGACCGCCTCCCCCGTCACGGACACATAGCGCTCCACGCTCGGGAGCCCCACGTAGACCGCCTGGGTAATGGCGTAAACGGTGGCGATATTGAACACGAGGCAGCCCGCGTCCATGGGCAGCCCGCCCGAAGGCACCTCGCGGCCCGTCACGGCCGCCACAAGGAGCTTATCCGCGCCCTGCGGGTACCGGTCCGGGAGAATAGCCGCCTCCACGTCCGAAACGTCTTTCAGGCCCCTTCTGAGGCTTTTTACGACCTCTTCCCGGCCCTCCGACACGGCGATGACCGCGCGTACCGCGCCGATGGCGTCCCGGATGAGGCGCGCGCCTTCGATGATCTCCGGGCAATGGTTCCTTAGGAGCACTTCATCCGCCGTCACGTACGGCTCAGGCTCGCAGGCATTCACGATCAGGGTGTCCGCCTTCCCGATGACCGCGCCGAGCTTCGCGTAGGCCGGGAACCCGTTCCCGCCCATCTCGGCGATCCCGGCGTCCCGGAGGATCCCCCGGAGCGCCTGCCCCGTGAGCTGCGCTTTCCTGGAATACGCTTCCAATGTGGGCTCCGGCGTGTCAAAACCGTCGTTGCGGATCACCACGCAAAGCGTACTGCCGCCCACGCAGGGCCGCTCTTCCACCGCCTCCACATAGCCCGAAACGGACGCGTGCACCGGGAGGGACAGGCCCTCCGCGTCCCCGATTTTCTGGCCGAACCGCACCGTATCGCCGGCCGACACCAGCGGGGATGCCGCCGCCCCGGCATGCTGTTTCAACGGGATGACCACGGTCTCGGGGACCGGGGAAGTCCCGATCTTTCCCGCACTCAGATTCTTTTTTAACGCGAAACGAATCCCGCCGGAAAAAACTGGTTCCATAAATCCGTCCTTCACTGATCCCTGATATACGCAGGGAAACCGTCCGAAAAGTATTCCGTGCCGTCCTGTCCGACCCACATCCCCTCCGCGCCGTGCAAAAGGAGCAGCTTCTCCCCGGCCTCCCGGCCGAGGATGAAAAGCGCGGTGGAAAGCGCGTCCCCGATGCCCGAATCCCCGGCGATCACCGTCACCGCTTTCCAGCGCCGCGACGGGTACCCGGTGTCCGGGTCGATGATGTGGTGGTACCGAATGCCGCCAGCCGTAAAATACCGCTGGTAATCGCCGCTGGTCACCACCGACGTGCGCCCGATCTCCAGGGTATGGGTGTATCCTTCCCCGCCGTCCGGGTCCACGACGCCCACCACCCAGGGCGTGCCGTCCGGCTTCGGCCCTGTGGCGGCCACATTGCCGCCGACGCTCAGCAGCATCCCGGCAGGCGCCTGTTCCGCAGCCCGCGCCGTCGCGAACCCTTTCGCGAGCGCGCCGACGTCCAGCCGCGCGTCCGGATCCGTCAGGAATACGGTCCCGGCTTCCTCATCGATCTCGAGCAGCCCGAAGCCCGTATGGCGCGCCGCCTCCCGGAGCGCCTCTCCCGAAGGCACGTACGCGTCCCCCGGGTGCGCCGCCGCGTATTCGCGGGCCTCATGCCAGAGGGACAGCACCGCGCCGAGCGTCACGTCCACGGCGCCGCCCGTCTCCTCCGATACCGACCTCGCGAAGAGGAGGAGGTCCAGGATCTCCCGGTCCACGCGGACCGGTTCCGTCCCCGCCCGGTCATTGACCGTTTTCAGGTTCGCGATCCCGTCGTAGGTGTGGTAAATGTCGTACAGACGGTGGTATTTCACCAGGGTCTCATGGACCGCGTCCGCGTCCTTCCGGAACGCTTCTTCGGACAATGCGTACCCCTTCACATAAGTCACGGTGTCAAACACGTCCAGGAAGCTGGTTTCATACCGCTTCAGCTGCCCGTACCCGCAGGACGGCGCGAAAACCGCGCATCCGGAAAGCAGCACTGCCGCGACCAGCAGCACCGCGGCGCGCTTCCTCATCCTTCCCCGGGGGTCCCGGTCTCAACCGGAACGTCTTCCCCGGACGGTTCCGCGGGGTTCTCCGCGTCCGTCTCTTCCGTCCCCGGGTCTTCCGGGCTCTCCGAGCGTTCCGCGTCCGCCGCTTCCGTCCCCGGGTCATCCGGGTTCTCCGAACTCTCCGCGTCCGATTCTTCCGTCCCCGGGTCCTCCGGATTCTCCGGGCTTTCCGCGTCCGATTCTTCCGTCCCCGGGTCCTCCGAAGGCAATGTTTCCGCCGTCGGGTCCGGAACGTCCGTCCCCTCTTCGGAAGACGGCTCCGCGGCGTCCGTGGGCTGCGCGGTCACCTCCGGCGCTTCGGACTCCGACGGTTCCGCAAAGGATTCGCGCTCCGGCGCACTCGTGTCATCCGCCCGCGTCCCG
>JAGDAW010000117.1 GCA_017959345.1 Lachnospiraceae bacterium
GCTCGGGCGGATCGAGCAGATCACGGGGACCGCGGTGCCGTTTTATAAGGCGGACATCCGGGACCGGGAAGCGCTGGAAGCGGTGTTCAGCCGGGAATCTTTCGACGCCTGCATCCATTTCGCCGGGCTGAAAGCCGTGGGCGAGAGCGTACAGAAGCCCTGGGAGTACTACGAGAACAACATTTCCGGTACGCTGGTGCTGCTGGACGTGATGCGCAGGCACGGCGTGAAGAACATCATTTTCAGTTCTTCGGCCACGGTTTACGGGGAGCCGGCCGTCATCCCCATCCCGGAGAGTTGCCCGAAGGGGACGTGCACGAACCCCTACGGCTGGACCAAGTCGATGCTGGAGCAGATCCTTTCGGACATCCAGGCGGCGGATCCTTCGTGGAATGTGGTGCTCCTCCGGTATTTCAACCCGATCGGCGCCCATAAGAGCGGCCTGATCGGCGAGAACCCGAAAGGCATCCCGAACAACCTCATGCCGTTCATCACCCAGGTGGCGGTCGGGAAACGGGACCACCTGAATGTGTTCGGGGATGATTACGACACGCCGGACGGCACCGGCATCCGGGATTACATCCACGTCGTGGACCTTGCGAAAGGCCATGTCGCCGCGCTGGAACAGATCGCCGCGTCCTGCGGGCTGAAGATTTACAACTTAGGCACCGGCGTCGGCTACAGCGTACTGGATATGGTGAAGACGTTTGAGGCGGCGAGCGGGGTCCGGATCCCGTATGAGATCGCGCCGAGGAGGACGGGGGACCTCGCAAGGCTCCTTTCGGATTCTTCGAAGGCGTATGAGGAGATGGGCTGGAAGACGGAGCACGACCTGTTCGACATGTGCTATGATTCCTGGAACTGGCAGAGCCATAATCCAAACGGATATGAGGATTAAGGCTTGCGTTTTTGAGGGACCCGTGATAGAATCGCTATATTGCCGGGTGACGGCGGGAGTGAAAGGATAAAAGAAGATGAGCCAGGAGAAAGTGAACGCTTATAAGGCGTCTAAGAAAACGAGAAAAGAAGATCTTGCGAAAGCGAAGAAGGTCCAGCTGATCCAGAAGATCGTCGGCTGGGTGGTTCTGGCGCTTGTCGCGGCCGCGCTGGTATACGGGATCGTGATTTCCATCGCGAACGGGAACCAGAGGGCGGTTACGACGTCGGAGTATTTCGTGCAGACCACGCTGGATATCCCGGATATCGCGGGTATCGCGAGTCCTTCCGCGGAAGCGGAATAACGGGCCGCAGGGCGGGAAGACCGCCGGGAGGCCCCGGCAACCGAATCAACGACATGAGAATGCCCCGTGGATTGAGCATAGATCCGCGGGGCATTCCGTAGAGAAAGAGGAGCCTCCGGCCCTTCAGGAACCTGACCGGAGATTATGAAGCTGTTGTGAGTTTTCAACAAAAAAGAAGAATAAATGGGAAAAACTTTATGAAAACAATATAAACGGCAGATATGAACAAATTATGAACAAATCATGAATAATTCTGGCGTTTTTTGAAAACCGGCAGACCGGCCCCGCGGCCGGCCCGGGAAGGAGGACTGGAAATGAAACAGGTGTGGAAACCTTCGAATCTGCTTGCCCCGGTGCCGGCGGTGCTTGTGACCGTGCGGGACCCGGAAGGGAATGACAATGTACTCACGATCGCCTGGGCGGGGACGGTGTGCTCGGACCCGGCCATGGTGTCCATTTCGGTGCGGAAGGAGCGCTTCTCCTATCCCATGATCGCGGAGAGCGGGGAATTCGTGATCAACCTCGTGAACCGGGAACTGCTCACGGCCGCGGACTACTGCGGCGTGCGTTCCGGCCGCCAGGAGGACAAATTCGCGGCCCTGGGGCTTGAAAAAGCGCCCGCATCGGCCGTCCGCGCGCCGATCCTTGCGGCGAGCCCCGTGAACCTGGAATGCCGCGTCACGAAGATCCTGCCGCTCGGGAGCCACGACATGTTCCTGGCGGAGATCGTGGCGGTGGACGTGGATGAGAAGCTGGTCGACGGGAACGGGCGGCTGATGCTGGAGGAAGCGGGCCTCATTTCCTATATCCACGGCGGGTATTTCGAACAGGGGCCGTGCCGCGGCACGTTCGGCTTCTCCGTCCGGAAAAGGAAATAATGCCGGGTTCCGGGCCCCAAATCCGGGACATTTTTATTTAACAATTTCGTAACAAGTTCCTTTACTTTTAAAACGGCTTATGTTATAATGCGGCTGTATTCTGGAGTCCGGTGCCCATTGCCGGACGGAAGATAGGAGATCGAATGGATCAGTTTGCTATCCGCGGAGGCCGTCCGCTTAAAGGCGAAGTCACCGTATCCGGCGCGAAGAATGCCACCCTGGGCATCCTGGCCGGAGCGATTCTTGTAGATGAGGACGTTGTAATCCGGAATATCCCGGACGTCAGCGACTCGAACGTCCTGCTGGATGCCATCCGGGAGACCGGCGCCGTCGTGAAACGCCTGAACAGGCACGAGGTGCGCATGAACGGGTCGTCCATCCGCAGCTATATCGTGGATAATTCCTATATACGCAAGATCCGTGCCGGCTATTACATGCTCGGCGCCCTTCTTGGAAAATACCATTACGCGGAGGTCGCGCTTCCCGGCGGCTGCACCATCGGGAGCCGGCCGATCGACCA
>JAGDAW010000118.1 GCA_017959345.1 Lachnospiraceae bacterium
CCTGCGCTTTCCGGAAGCGGATCAGTTCGCAGGTCTTCGCGAAGACGTCCGCGTGCGCGGCCTTCAGGGAATAATCCATCAGGTTGACGGAGTCCCCCACGTTGTAGGAGTTGCCTTCGTATTTCCCGGTGCGCGCGTCATGTTTGCTGCGCATGAACTCTTCGCCTTCCTGGATGAAGGGCACGCCTTCCGAAAGGAACACGATCGCGTCCGCCTGCGTGTAGGCGTTCTGCAGGCGCCCCGCGTCCATGGTCTGCGCCAGCTGGTCGTACAGGGTATAATTGTCGTGGCAGGACACGTAGTTCAGGACGAGGTTCGGGTTGATGTTCTGGGTCTTCACGGTGCCTTTCGAGAAGACGCCTTCCGCGCACATGGCGACCAGCGAAGTGCTGAGCGTATCCCCCTGCACATACCCCTTGCCGGGGCTGTTCTCGCCGCGGGCCGCGTTCCGGATCACGTCATTGAACGCGCCGACCAGGATGTTGCTGCCGGAGAAGAAGTCCTGCGCGAGCGATTCCTGCACGGTGGTCTGCCCGTCCAGGGCCGTATCGCTGATGCCGGCCTTCAGTTTCGACGTGCCGCCGGTCCAGGGTTCGCCGTAGATCATGATCTGCGGGTACAGGGCGCTGCAGTCCTTATAGACGTCGATCATGGTCTGGTTGTCGATCAGGCCCATCAGGTCGAAGCGGAAGCCGGAAAGGTGGTACTCGCGGATCCAGAACATGCAGGACTCGCGGATGAATTTGTTCACCATGTACCGCTCCGACGCGACCTCGTTCCCGCAGCCGGAGCCGTTGTAGAACGCCCCGTTCGCCTTCGTGCGGTAATAGTAGTACGGCACGAGGAGGTTCAGGTCCGAATTCTCCGAGCTGGACGTGTGGTTGTACACCACGTCCATATTGATGGAAATGCCGGCCTGGTGCAGCGCCATCACCATCTGCTTGAACTCCCGGATGCGCACGTAGCCGTCGTACGGGTCCGTGGAATAGCTGCCTTCCAGTACGTTATAGTTCAGCGGGTCGTAACCCCAGTTGTAATTCTCATCCGACGGGACCGTCCCGGAACGCCGCTCATCCACCGAAGAATAGTCATAGAACGGCTGGAGCTGTACATGGGTGATGCCCAGCTCCTTCAGGTGGTCCAGCCCCGTGCTGACGGTGACGCCGTCCGCCGTATAGACGGTGCCGGTCTCCGCGAGGCCGAGGAACCGCCCCCGGTTCGCTTCCGTCACGCCGCTGGTTTCGCTGATCGTCATGTCGCGCACGTGGGCTTCGTAGATCACGGCGTCCACATTGTTCCCGGTGAAGGGCCGCACGTCCGCGTCCCAGCCGGCGATCGACCGGTTCAGTTTCGTAAAGTTCACGACCATGCCCCTGCGTCCGTTGACGCCGGCGCTCTTCGCGTAGGGATCCACGACTTCGTTCGTCCCCTTCTGGTTCGTGACGGTATAGGTGTAATAGCGCCCGTCCAGGTCCTCCGGGACCGTGACGCTGAAGACGCCCTTCTCCCCCTTGGCCATCTCATAGACGGCCTGCGGGGTCTTATCCGCGGCATCATCCCCGGTACGGTAAATGTTCAGCAGCATCTTCGAACTCGTGGGCGCCCAGACCTTGAAGGTCGTGGCCTTCGGGTTCTCCTCATTGTCAAATGTAGCCCCGAGGTCGTTCCCGTCATAGCCGTAGCGCGCGTCGAATTCCTCCGTACCGAAATAGTTCGTCATCATCAGTTCCACCTGCTGGGTCCACGCGGGGTCGAACCGGTAACTGACCGTCACCACGTCCGCGATGTCGATGTCCTTCTTCAGCGTCAGGTCCGCCTTCTTCAGGGAGGCGTCGTACTCGCCCATGGTGAAATCCTTGTAATCCGCCCCGTTGATCTGCACCGAGAAGCGCGGCAGGTAGGACCGGAACGTCTCCGACAGCGGCTTGAAATAGACGCTGACCGTCTTCGAATCCCGGAGCAGCGCGTAGCTGACGATGGACTTGCAGGCGTTCTCCTCCGTGTCAAAGACCGTCGACTCCGTGGTGCGGACGTAGACGTTCTGGATCCCGCCGGGCGTCTCTTCCAGGACGTCGATGGAGCGGTCCCCATCCGGGTCCTTCGACCAGTTGTCCGTACGCACGATAAACCCGATCTTCCCCGTGCCCTTTCCTTCGGAAATCACGCTGACGGAAAGATCCGCGTAAACGCCGTAATCGTCGTAGCCCGTAAACTCATATGCGGCACCGTTCCCGCCGTTCTCCATGTCCCACGCCCAGACGTTCCAGGGCTCATAGCAGCTCCTGTCGTTC
>JAGDAW010000119.1 GCA_017959345.1 Lachnospiraceae bacterium
ACATCCGAAATTCATGCGGGCGGACGCGGACAGCATGAAAGACGTGTCCATGGGCTGGATCCGCGGCCGGTTCATCGCCGGCATGCTGGTCTTCATCGTCCCGTCCATGATCTGCCTCTTCACCACGCTGTATCCCCCGGAGATGCATTATTCGGAGCAGCGCTGGAACGAAGTCGTGATGCTGGAACCGGACGTGCCGGTGGAACAGCGCTTTTTCGCAACCGGCAGCCGCGTTTCGAAGATCGCGTTCCCGGTGGCGGTCAGAAGCGACGAAGGGCGCGGCGTCCTGACCGTGACGCTCCTGGATGCCTCCGGAAATGTGCTCTATTCCCACGAAGACACGGTGGTTTCCCTCTATGACGGGGAGCGTGTCCTTCTGAAACCGGGCGTCCCGGTCGAGGAAGGGGCTGCGTATACGGTCCGGTTCGCCCTGACCGGCGGACGGGACGGAGAACCGGTCCTCGGGCTCGTGGCGGGACCTTCGGACGAGGCGTATCCCGCGGCGGAAGGCATGGCGGGCCTGCACCACGTCACCATGGACATCCGGTAAGAACGATTCGGGCTTCCCCCGCGCCGACCGGCGCACGAACGGGTAAGCCCGTTTCCATCCTGTACGGAAGGAAAAGCGAGATCTGACCTTATGGATTACGAACTGATCGCGCCCTGCCACTTCGGCCTGGAATCCGTCCTGAAGCGGGAAGTGCAGGCGCTGGGCTATACAATTACAAAAGTCGAGGACGGGAAAGTCCGGTTCCTGACGGACGAAGCCGGGATCGCGCGGGCAAACATTTTCCTGCGGACCGCGGAGCGGGTCCTGCTCCTGGCGGCGGAATTCGACGCGTACACGTTCGACGAGCTGTTCGAGCAGACGAAAGCCGTCCCTTGGGCGCGTTTCCTGCCGAAGGACGCGCGTTTCTGGGTGAAGAAGGCGAATTCCGTGAGAAGCCGCCTGTTTTCCCCGTCCGACATCCAGTCCATTGTCAAGAAGGCGATCGTGGAGAACCTGAAGGCCGCCTATGGGACGGAGATCCTCCCGGAGAGCGGGGACGAGTACCCCATACGGATCAGCATCCTGAAGGACCGCGTGACGGTCGGGATCGATACGTCCGGCGACTCGCTGCATAAGCGGGGCTACCGCCGGGACACCGTGAAGGCCCCGATTACGGAGACGCTGGCGGCGGCGCTCCTGATGCTGACGCCCTGGAAGCCGGACCGGATCCTGGTCGACCCGTTCTGCGGGTCCGGGACGTTCCTGATCGAAGCCGCGCTGATGGCGAAGAACGAAGCCCCGGGGATGAACCGGTCGTTTACCGCGGAGAAATGGCGGAACCTGGTCCCGAAGAAATGCTGGTACGAAGGCGTCACGGAGGCGATGGACCTGCTCCGGAAGCCCCCATCCGGCCTGGACCTGCAGGGGTATGACATCGACCCGGCGGCCGTCCGGTCCGCGAAGGAGAACGCGGCGAGGGCGGAGGCGGAGGACCTGATCCACTTCGAGACCCGTGACGTCCGGAACCTGAGCCACCGGAAGAAATACGGGTTTATCGTGACGAACCCGCCTTACGGCGAGCGCATTTCCGAAAAGGAGGCGCTGCCGGAGCTGTACCGGGTACTGGGCGAGCGTTTCGCGGCGCTGGATGCCTGGTCCATGTACATGATCACGTCCTATGAGGACGCGCCCGCCATGGTCGGGCGCGAGCCGGCGCGGAACCGGAAGATCTACAACGGGATGCTGAAGACGTATTTCTATGAGTTCCCCGGGCCGAAGCCGCCGAAGGCGCGGACCGCGGGCGAAGACGGCGCGGGACAGGGGCGCAGGGCGGAAACGGAAGGAGAGAGGGATGGAAATCATCGTCGCGACAGGAAATAAGGACAAGGTCCGGGAATTCCGGGAGATCTTCGAGGGCACGGACGTACGGGTCGTCTCGATGAAGGAAGCGGGGCTTTTCCACGAGGTCGAAGAGACCGGGCGGACCTTCGCCGAGAACGCACTGATCAAGGCGCGCGCACTCGGGAAACAGGCGCACGCGGTCGTCGCCGCGGATGATTCCGGCCTCGTGATCGACGCGCTGGGCGGCGCGCCGGGCGTTTATTCGTCCCGGTTCCTCGGCGAAGACACGCCGTACGCCGTGAAGAACGCGAAGATCCTGGACCTCATGAAAAATGTGCCGGAAGCGCGCCGGACCTGCCGGTTCGTCTGCGCCATGGCGGCGGTATTCCCGGACGGCACGGAGTGTACGGCGGAAGCCGCGTTCGAGGGCCACGTGGCGTACCGGTCCGCGGGCAGCCACGGGTTTGGCTACGACCCGATTTTCTTCCTTCCCGGATACGGGAAGACCTCCGCGGAACTTCTTCCGGAGGAGAAGAACGCGATTTCCCACAGGGGGAAGGCGCTCCGGATGCTGAAGGAGAAGATCGACGCGTGGGCAGCCTGCCAGTAATGGCTTTCGGGCGGATGCGTGGGAAGCGGCCGCCGGGCGGCGGGCACATTTTCCACAGGTGCGGTGCAAGATGAATGTAGTTTATATGCTGGAATGCGAAGACGGCAGCTTCTATATCGGCTGGACCAACGACCTGGAGAAGCGGATGCGCGCGCATTTTTCCGGGAGGGGCGCGAAATACACGAAGGCGCACAGGCCGGCGCGGCTCGTCTATCTGGAACGGTATGAGGAGAAGCGGGAGGCGCAGCGCAGGGAGTACGCGCTGAAGAAACTCGGACACCGGGAACGGGCGGCGCTCGCGGAGGGGTTCGTCCTGACGGAAGAAGTGCGCTGGTAAGCGGAGGAGGACACGGTCCCGGAAGCCTTGCGGCATCGGGAAGGAGAACGAAAGGATACCCGGGGGAAGACCCCAGGATCCTAAGATACGGATGCGCCCCGGTGCGGGATGCAGGTCAGGAAATCACCCGGCAGCGTTTTCGCGCATGCCGGGTGTCTTCTTTCATGTTCGGACAGGGGATCAGACGATGCCCTGGGCCATCATGGCGTTCGCGACTTTCTCGAAGCCCGCGATGTTCGCGCCGGCGACGAAGTCGCCTGCCACGCCGTAACGCTTCGCGGCATCCGAAACCTTCGCGTAGATGTCCCGCATGATGTTGTGGAGACGCTCGTCCACTTCTTCGCGGGTCCAGCTGAGACGCAGGCTGTTCTGGGACATTTCAAGACCGGAGGTGGCGACGCCGCCGGCGTTCGCGGCCTTGCCGGGCATGAAGAGCACGCCCTGGGCCTTCAGGTAATCCGTGGCTTCACGGGTGGTCGGCATGTTCGCGCCTTCCGCGACGGCGACGACGCCGTTCGCCACAAGCACCTTCGCGCCTTCCAGGCCGAGTTCGTTCTGGGTCGCGCAGGGAAGGTAAATGTCGCAGGGGATGTTCCAGATGCCCCGGCCGTCCTGGTAGACCGCGCCGGGTACGCGCGCCGCGTATTCGCTGATGCGGCCGCGCTTCACTTCCTTGATGTCCTTGATGATGTCCAGCTTGATGCCGTCCGGGTCACAGACGTAACCGGTGGAGTCGCACATCGCGACCACCTTCGCGCCGTAGGACTGGAGTTTCTGCACCGCATAGATCGCGACGTTGCCGGAACCGGTGACCACGGCGGTCTTCCCCGCGAGTTCGATGCCCGCGTCGTCCAGCATTTCCTTCAGGATATAGATCAGGCCGTAGCCGGTCGCTTCCGTACGGACGAGGGAACCGCCGTAGGTCAGGCCCTTGCCGGTCAGGACGCCTTCATAGAGGCCGGTCAGCCGCTTGTACTGGCCGTACAGGAAGCCGATCTCACGCCCGCCGACGCCGATGTCGCCGGCCGGGACGTCTTCGTCCTTGCCGATATACTTATAAAGCTCGGTCATGAAGCTCTGGCAGAAGGCCATGACTTCACGGTCGGACTTGCCCTTCGGATCAAAGTCCGAACCGCCTTTGCCGCCGCCCATGGGCAGTCCGGTCAGGGAATTCTTGAAGACCTGCTCAAAGCCCAGGAATTTCAGGATGCTCTGGTTGACGGAGGGATGGAGCCGCAGACCGCCCTTATAGGGACCGATTGCGGAGTTGTACTGGACGCGGAATCCGCGGTTCACCTGTACCTTGCCTTCGTCGTCCACCCAGGGGACGCGGAAGGAAATGATGCGCTCGGGTTCCACGATGCGCTCAAGGAGGCCCGCCTTCCTGTACGTCTCTTCGTTCTGGTCGATCACGACCTGAAGGGAGTCCAGGACTTCTTTCACGGCCTGGAGGTATTCCGGCTCGTTCGGGTTCTTCGCGACTACTTTTTCATAGATTTCCTGTGTGTAGCTCATAATCTGCTCCTTTTCCTGTATACATGGGCGTGTCGTACGCCTTTTCCTGTAACCACGCCATTTTACACCGATTTCATTTCGATGTAAATAAAAATCTTTGTGAATCGAAAACTTTTTTTATTATAGATACGGAATCGCAGGCGGTGCGGGGCATCAGGCAGGGCTTTGCGCACGGCGGAAGGAGGCTCCGAGGGGGCGCGGACAGGGCTTCTCGCACGGCAGAAGGAGGCTCCGAGGGAGCGCCGAACATGCCAATGCGGCCGTGAACGCCGGGGAAACCGCGGATTTTCGCGCAAATCTTTCCTTTTTTCCTTTACAGATGAATTGTTTCTATGGTAAGATACCAAATAATAGAGACAGGGGTGAGGAGGTCTTCGGATGAAGGCCCGTTTTCCCTGTCAATTAAACCGGAAAGGATGGTGGTCGGATGAAATATTATCTGGCCGTGGATATCGGGGCGTCGTCCGGACGCCATATGCTGGCCCATATGGAGGGCGGCAGGATGGTCCTGGAGGAGGTCCACCGTTTCCCGAACGGGATGACGCCGAAGGACGGGCATCTCTGCTGGGATCCGGACCGGCTGTTTGAAGAGATTAAAACCGGGATGAAGAAATGCGCGGCGCGCGGCATCACGCCCGTATCGGTCGGGATCGATACATGGGGCGTGGATTTTGTGCTGCTTGACGGGGAGGACCGGCGGATCGGGCCGGCCGTCGGATACCGGGATGACCGGACGAAAGGGATGGACCTGAAGGTCTACGAAACGATCCCCGAAGACGCGCTGTATGCGCGGACCGGCATCCAGAAGGCGATTTTCAACACGGTTTACCAGCTGGCGGCCATCCGGGAGACCCATCCGGAGTACCTGGACCGCGCGGAAACCCTGCTCCTCCTGCCGGACTATTTCCATTTCCTCCTGACCGGGAAGAAATGCACGGAATATACGAACGCCACCACGACGCAGCTCGTGGACCCGGAGACGAAGGACTGGGATGACGGCCTGATTGCCAGCCTCGGCTTCCCCCGCCGGATTTTCCGGGAGATTGTGACGCCGGGGACCGTCCTCGGGCACCTGCTGCCCGGGATCGCGGAAGAGGTCGGGTTCGACACGGAAGTGGTCCTGCCCGCGACGCACGACACCGGTTCCGCGGTGCTTTCGGTGCCTTCCGACGAGGACACGGTATACATTTCCTCCGGCACCTGGTCGCTGATGGGGGTGGAGCGCGGCAGCGCGAACACGTCCGAAGAGGCCCGGAAGGCGAATTTCACGAACGAAGGCGGGTACCTCTACCGGTTCCGCTTCCTGAAGAACATCATGGGGCTCTGGATGATCCAGTCGGTCCGGAACGAACTGATCGAAGCGGGGGAGAAGTATTCCTTCGCGGAACTCTGCGATATGGCCGCGCAGTCGGCCATCCCGTCCCTCGTAAGCTGCAACGACGTGCGTTTTATGGCGCCTTCCTCCATGATCGGGGAACTGAAGCAGGCCTGCGCGGAATCCGGGCAGCCCGTGCCGGAGACCCCGGGGGACCTCGCGGCCGTCGTTTACAACAGCCTTGCGGTCTGTTACAAGGAGACCGTGGAGGAGATTGAGGCCATCACGGGGGCCCGCTACGACCATATCAATGTGGTCGGCGGCGGCTCGAACGCGGCGTACCTGAACGAAGTGACGGCGCGCGTGACCGGCCGGACGGTCTATGCCGGACCCGGCGAAGCGACCGCCATCGGGAACCTCCTGGTGCAGATGATCCGGGACGGCGTGTTCGGATCGCTGAGCGAAGCCCGCAGGTGCGTATTTGAATCTTTTGACGTGAAGACATTTCACTGCGATTATACAACCGGCGGCAACCGTCGGACACCGCGTCAGGCGGGGAAAGGAAATACTATGAAAGTGCTCGGACTTGAGTGCACGAAAGAGTTCATGAACATGGCCAACAACGGCTGGCTTCTCGGATATCATGAGCGGAACGGCGGGAATCTTTCTTACCGCATGAAGCAGGAAGAAGTGGACGCGTGCAGGGAGGAGTTCTCCTTCGAACGTCCCTGGAAGCCCATCGGGGCGAAGGTTCCGTCCCTCGGCGGCGAATATTTCATGGTTACGGGATCCGGGAAGTTCTTCCAGAACGTCCTCCGCAAGCCCGAGGATTCCTTCTGCATCGCGGAGATCGACGAAAAAGGCGAGAATTACCGCATCGTCTGGGGGCTTGTGAACGGCGGCCGTCCCACCAGCGAATTCCCTTCGCACCTCATGAACCACGCAGTGAAGAAACGCGTCACGAACGGCGCCCACAGGGTGATCTACCACGGCCATCCGGTCAATGTGATCGCGCTCACGTTCATCCTTCCGCCGGACCAGGTGATCTGGACCCGCGAGATCTGGGAATCCATGACGGAGTGCCCGGTCATTTTCCCGGCCGGCATCGGCGTCGTGCCGTGGATGGTCCCGGGCGGGGAGGAGATCGCCATCCGCACGTCCGAGCTGATGGAAGAGTATGACCTCGCGATCTGGTACCACCACGGGATGTTCGCGTCCGGGGATACCTTCGACAACACGTTCGGCCTCTTCCATACGGTGGAGAAGGCCGCGGAGATCCTGCTGAAGGTCATGACCTGCGTGCCGAAGAAGGCGCAGACCATCACGCCGGACAACCTCCGGGCGCTGATGACGGACCCGAACTTCAGCAGCATGTTCCCCATCGAACTGCCTGAGAAATATCTGTACGAGAAATAACGGGACGGGATCCGGCTGAAAATGTTTCCGCCGCGGGCCAGCCTGCAGGCGGGCCGCGCACGGAAGCGGCCCGGAGATCGCCTGTTTACAACGATTCATCATGTTTGACGGACTGTCCCGGCGCCATGCCGGCAGGCAGCCTTACGGCGGGATGACGGACACGGGATGTGTGCCGGATCCCGCCTTTTCATTTGCGCCCGGACAAGGGAATCCGGCCCCGGGTGTGTGCCTTTTTGCCATCTGCGTCCGTATTTGTGACCATTTACGAATCCGGCCCCATATTTCCTCCTGCTTTATGGTAACATTGCGCCAGAATACGGTGCGGAGAAGGCACCGTAGAAAAAAATCCAAGGAGGAACTCTATGAAAAACGGTAACAGGAATACCGCATGGAAACGCGTCATGGCTGTCGTACTGGCGATGGTCCTGATCGTGGCTTCCCCGGTACTCAGCGCATCCGCCGCGAAATTCGGAGAGAGCGGAAACCTCTCCAAGGGCGGTATGTTCAGCAACCCCTACACGAATCTGGAAGACGTGCTTGCGGATTCCAGGATCAAACACCAGGAGATCGCGGATGAAGGCACCGCCCTTGTGAAGAACAACGGGCTCCTTCCCCTGACCACGGGTTACGGCAACTCGCCGAAGATCTCCGTGTTCAACACCACCGACGGACTGACGAACGGCCTTGCCGAAGTCGGCTATAACGTGAAGGTCATTTCCGCCCAGTCCACCACCACCAGCGGCCTTGAGGGCGGCGGTGAGAAGAGCGGCTCCAACGCCGGTGTCGTGACGTCTCTGACGGATGCCCAGATCAAGGACGCGAAGACGTACGGCGACGCGGCCGTCGTCCGGATCTTCAGGACCGCCGGTGAAGCCAACGACATCAGCACCGGCCGCAGCCTGACCGGCAACAACGCGAACGACCGTTTCTTCGGCGCGATCACCTGGGTGAACGAAGACGGCGAAATCGTGGAGTGGAACAAGGAAGACTACGAAGCGGGCAAGCTTTTCGAAGCGTGGCCGGACGGCACGCCGAAGGGCTGGAACCACGAGAACCTCGCGAAGTCCGAACCCCTTGCGCTGTACAGCGCGGACGCGGACCTTGCGGCCCGGAACGAAGAGCCCGTGCGCCACGCCCTGATGCTGACGAAGGCGGAAGAGGAGATGATCCAGCTCGTCAAGCAGTACTACGAGAACATCATCATCGTCTACGACTCCATTACCCAGTTCGAGCTTTACGACCTTGAGAACGACGAAGACATCGACGCCATCATCGTCAGCGGCAGGATGACGAACGCGGCCGCGGCGGGCGTTGCCGGCCTTGCGGTTGCGAAAGTGATCTCCGGTGACGCGGCGCCCTCCGCATACCTTGTTTCCCAGTGGGACAGGGATATGACGGCGGATCCCACCTGGCAGAACTTCGGCGACAACCTCCACAATGATTCCGTCGCGACGTATTTCTACTCCGACGGTACGCCGACCGGTCCCTACACCAGAGCCGGTATGGGCGGCGGCGCCGGCATGCACGGCATCGATTACGAAGAGGGCGTGTACCTCGGCTACAAGTTCTATGAGACCTACTGGTACGAGACGGCCCAGGGTAATACCGAACTGACCGCCGGCAAGGGCTACTCCGCGGAGGAGATGCAGGCCATCGCCGACGAATGGCATTACAGCCATGTCACCTATCCCTTCGGCTACGGCCTGACGTATGCGGATTTCGATTATGAGATCCTGTCCGTCGATTTCGTCGGCGAAGGCAAGGCCGAGAGCGGCGATTCCGTCGACGGCAGCCTGTTTGCCTCTTCCGTGGACAAGGAAGCGGATGTGAAGACCGCTGCGATCAAGGTGAAGGTCACCAATACCTCCAGCTACTTCGGCGGCAAGACCGCTGTCCAGATCTACGTGTCTGCGCCTTACATCAGCGGCGGCGTCGAGAAGCCCTACGTGAAGCTCGTCGGCTTTGAGAAGACCCGTTTCCTGAACCCCGGCCAGTCCCAGACCGTGACCGTGGAAGTCCAGATGCAGGATATCGCCTCCTTCGATTATGACGGCAGGGCGAACACCGCGACCGAAGGCTATACCGGCTGGATCCTGGATGAAGGCGAATACGTCCTGCATGCCATGAACAGCTCCAGCGTGCTGCGTTCTTCCGCTTATGACTGCTTCGCGTTCACGATCGAGAACGGCGGCAATGCGGTTGAGCTCGCACTGGATGACTACTCCGGCAATGTCGTGGAGGCCCTGTTCTCCACCCCGAATACCGTGGATTACACCATCCGTTCCGAAGAGATCATGGCCGCGGACGGCACCGGGATGACCATCCTTTCCAGAGCGGACCTGGACGGCACCTTCCCGAAGGCGCCCACACCTGCCGACCTTAAGCTGGATGACAACTACATCGACGATTACATCCGTGCGGAGACCAGCTTCGTGGCCGGCGCGACCAGGACCCGTGAGGACACCGGCCTGACCAGCGCGAAAGATTCCTACAAGCTTCCCGCCGTGTACGGCGAAGACGCCTGGTACTATGACGCGGAGAAGGGTGATTACTCCTATGCGGACGATCCCTCTGATCCCTGGTTCCTGTCGAAGGAAGAATTCGACCTCCTGACCGCGGACTGGACGCAGGTGAAGCAGGCGATCCGTGACGAGGATGCGGAAGGCATCGGCGCCGCGATCAAGCTCCGCCAGATGTCCGGCAAGCCCCTGTACCTGGAAGACGGCAGCGTGAACCCCGAATGGACGGAGTTCATGAACCAGCTGACCTACCTTGAAATGCAGATCATCGCGAGCTGCGGCAACTCCAGACTTGCGAGAATCGACGCGATCGACAAGAACCTCAGCGCTGCGCGTGACAACACGAGCAACCTGAACGGCATCTACAACTGGGGCGACCAGCCGCTGCTGGCCCGTACCTGGAACAAGCAGCTCGCTGCCGACCACGGCGCACTTGTGGCCTGGTCCGCACCGTTCGGCGGCAACTCGCCCACCGGCTGGTGGTCGCCCGGCTGCGACATCCAGCGTTCCCCGTTCAGCGGACGTAACGGCGACTACTACAGCCAGGATGCCATGCTCGGCGGCCTGATCCTTGCGGCGGTTACCGAAGCGGCCGAAGAAAACGGCCTTGCCTGCTGGATCAAGCACTTCGTCCTGAACGACCAGGAAACCAACCGTAACGGCCTCGGCCTCTTCACCTGGGGCGATGAGCAGACGTTCCGTGAGAACTACTTCCTGTATCCGCAGAAGGCGTTCCAGGAAGGCCATGCTTCCGGCAACATGCAGTCCTTCGCCCGTATCGGCGGCGTCCCGTTCGCGTACAGCTATGCCGCGAACACGAAGCTCGTCCGTGACCAGTGGGGCTGGACCGGCACTTCCGTCACCGACATGCTTGCAGGCGCAGGCGTGACCGCTTATACGGTTCCCGCTGCCCCGCAGAACGCGTTCGAAGTCCTGACCGCCGGTGAAGGCGCGGCCTTCGACACCACGAAGAACTGGACCGCCGGCAGGACCGTGACCCTGGACCAGCTGGTCCGCGGCGCGACCGGGCTTCCGGATGCGACCCCGACGACCGGCAGCACATTTGCGAACGGCGTCTACACGAACAGCGTCTCGAACGGCTATTACAACGCTGAGACGAAGACCATCGTGACCACCATGACGGCCCGCAGCACGAACGCGAACCCGACTTCCGGCATCTGGAACGAAGCCCTCCGTGACGGCAAGGGCGGCGTGTACCTGGAGCACGAAGAGGGCGCTGCGGAAGCGGCTGAGATGACCGTCAGCGGTTACCATCAGTACTACTACGTCAGAATGACCGCCATGTATGCCTGCTATGAGTCCGCGAACTCCAGAGGCAATGAGAACGGCATGCTGATCAACGACAACAGCAACCAGCTCAGGAACTACCACAACACCCGGATGACCATCGAAGGTCTCGTGCAGGCGCAGAACGTCAACAGCCTTGGCCTGTCTGTCGCGATCGAAGATGACACCTACGACAACTCCGTCGTTTACACGGTTGTGAACGGCAGCCTGCCCGCAGGCCTGTCCCTGAACCGCAACACCGGCGCGATCACCGGCGCTCCGTCCTCCGGAACGACGGAAGAGACGACCTTCGTTGTGGAATGCCGTGTGGCGAACTACCTGTACGGCAACAAGACCGTGACCGTCGCGCCGATCGGATACGCCATCGGCCTTGACATCACGGAAGGCACCGTCGGCGAAGAATTCACCGCGCAGGTGGATACTTCCAAGGTCAACACGCCGGAAGAAGCCACGGTGAAGTTCACGGCGGAAGGGCTTCCGGAAGGTCTTGCGATTGATGAAGCGACCGGCGTGATCTCCGGTACGCCTGCTGTGGGCGGCGTCTTCGACGTCAAGCTCGGCTACAGCGTCACGACTTCGACGACGAACAGCCGCGGCCAGACCACTTACAGCACGACGAACTACAACGCGCCTGTGACCCTTACGATTGAAGGCGGCGGCAATGACATCGCCTCCATGACGAAGGACCAGCTCATCGAACTCATCCGTTCGATCATCAACGAACTGCTGGGCCGTCAGTAAGAAGCATTCCGGCCTGATCCGGACCCTGTCCGGATGACGCGGCCCGTACGGTACGGCGCACCGCTTACGGCCGTACAGCCCGGTGCATGACCGCCCTGATGCGGCGGTTGTGCACGGGCCTGCCGCGGGAAGATACCATTCACGGCCGGCATGTCCGGCTGTGGATGGTTTTTCCGTACATGCGCACCCGCTCCGTTGCACCGTTGCGACGGCCCGGCGCGCACATTTTACGGACGCAGGCCGCTAAGGCCTGCCATGGTTGAAGAGGATACCGTTGGTATGAAACGGGCAGGAAGCCGCCCTCCGCGGTCGGGAAGGCGGCGCACCCGCATGATTCCATAAGCATTGATCCCGGAACAGACAGGGAAATGTACAGAAACCGTTTAAACGGCTGACCAGAAAGATAAGGAGCAGGAATATGAATAAGAAAATTCTGAAAGGCAGTGCGGTCCTTCTGCTGTCCGTACTGCTGATGTTGATGGCGGTTCTGTCCGCGTCCTGCACGCAGAACCCGAAGCCCACCGAGAAACCGACCACGGCCCCGACGACCGCGCCGACCACGGCCCCGACGGAGAAACCGACAGAAAAGCCGACAGAAGCCCCGACCGCCGCACCCACAGACGCGCCGACAGACGCACCCACGGACGCTCCGACAGACGCACCGACGGACGCCCCGACCGCCTCACCCACGGACGCGCCGACAGACGCACCCACGGACGCGCCGACGGATGCGCCGACGGACGCGCCGACCGCCGCACCTACAGACGCGCCGACCGAGGCACCTTCCGAATCCGAGCCTGCGCCGACCGAAGCGCCATCCGAGTCTGAGCC
>JAGDAW010000015.1 GCA_017959345.1 Lachnospiraceae bacterium
ACCGGCCCGGCCGGCTGCCGGAGATCCTTTCCGTCATGGAGGCGTACCGGATCGCCCCGGAACGGGCGGTTTTCGTGCACCCGTTCGCGGATAAGGACGCGGTGATGGTGCTGATCTCCGGGATTTCCGGCGGGCGGAACCGCATGCGGACGGAAGCGCCGCTGATCCTCTATGAGGCGCCGGGCAAATATACGGAACAGGTCCTGAAGATTTACAGGGAAGACGGATAAGACATTTTTGCGCCGTCGGACCGCAGAAACCGGGCGGTCCCAGGAGAGAGGCATGTGGGTATGAGCGGAACCGGTACATTATTTCTGGTGTCCACACCGATCGGGAACCTCGGGGACATGACGCCCAGGGGCATCGAACTGCTGAAAAGCGCGGACCTGATTGCGGCGGAGGACACCCGGAACAGCATCAAACTCCTGAATCATTTCGGGATCCATACGCCCATGACCGCGTACCATGAGTTCAACCGGTTCGACAAGGCGGATTTCCTGGTATCGGAGATGCTTTCCGGGAAAAATGTGGCCTGCATCACGGACGCCGGCACGCCGGGGATCTCAGACCCCGGGGAAGTGCTGGTGCGGAAAGCGGTCGACGCGGGGATCCCCGTCTCCGCGGCCCCCGGCGCGTCCGCGGCGGTGACCGCGCTCGTGATCTCCGGCCTGCCCACCCGGCGGTTCCGGTTCGAGGGATTCCTGCCGAAGGAGAAAAAAGAGCGGAAGCAGGTGCTTTCGGAGGTGGCGGACGGTACGGCGACCCTGGTTTTCTATGAGGCCCCGCACCGGCTGAAGGAGACATTGGCGGTCCTTCTCGCGGCGCTGGGGGACCGGCAGGCGGCCGTCTGCCGGGAACTGACGAAAGTGCACGAGCAGGTGATGCGGTGCAGCCTTTCGGAGGCGGTCCGGTTCTTTGAACAGGAAGAACCGAGGGGGGAGTACGTCCTGGTCATCCGCGGCCGGGATCCGGAAGAACTCCGGGAGGAGGAACAGGCGTCCTGGGAGGCCCTGTCCGTCCCGGAACATGTGGCGTTCTATGAAGCGCAGGGGCTGGACCGGAAAGAGGCCATGAAGCGGGCGGCGAAGGACCGCGGGGTTTCAAAGCGGGAGATCTACGCGGAACTGATCGGGCAATGAGCGGCGGGGACGGCCCGGCGCGGTTCCAGGAAAACTGCCGTGGCGGACGGCCTTCTGCCGGCGTTGTCGTGGACGCGCGGTGCAGCGAACGGCGCGCCGGCGGCGGATCATCCGGAAAAAAGGCTGCGGAAGCGGGATGTTTCCGCATTCGGTGAAAAAAACGGTTGCATTTTGTTTTAAGATGTTGTAATATACCCTTTGTGACGCGGTTCCCGCGTCATGGGACGTAAGATCTTTACGCCTCGGGCGTCTTAGCCAAGTGGTAAGGCACGGGTCTGCAACACCTTGACCGCCAGTTCAAATCTGGCAGACGCCTCTCGTATCGGGTCCCGGGATTTCCCGGGGCCCCTTTGTATATCAGGCAGGAAACGGCGCGGGGCGCACGGCGGAGGACGCCTGCTGGCCGCGCGGAAAAGACGGGTAAGCCGGGGGCTTACCGGGCGAAGCGGCGCGGGTCCGGATCACCCCGGCGCGCATTCGCGGAAAGGCGGGACATGAAATGAAAGAAGGAATGATTCAACTGCTCGGGACAGGCGCGGTGCTGACGAAGGACGGATACGCGCCGGCGGCGCGTACGGAAGCGGCGGCGAAGAAGACCATGACGTACCGGGTCCTTACGGCCCACAATACTTCGGGGGACGACCGGAAGCTCCGGATTCGTTTCGACGCCATGGCGTCCCATGACATCACCTACGTCAACATTATCCAGACGGCGCGGGCATCCGGCATGACGGAGTTCCCGCTGCCCTATGTGCTGACGAACTGCCACAACTCCCTGTGCGCGGTGGGCGGCACCATCAATGAAGACGACCACATGTTCGGCCTGACGTCCGCGAAGAAGTACGGCGGCCTGTTCGTCCCCGCCCACATCGCGGTCATCCACCAGTATATGCGGGAAATGATGACCGGCTGCGGCCGGATGGTCCTGGCGTCGGATTCCCATACCCGCTACGGGGCGCTCGGCACGCTCGCGATCGGGGAAGGCGGCCCGGAACTGGTGAAGCAGCTGCTGCGCCAGACCTATGACATCGATTATCCGAAGACGGTGCTGGTTTATCTGCACGGCGAACTCCGGAACGGCGTGGGGCCCCAGGACGTGGCCATCGCGCTGGTGGGCGCCACATTTGCGAACGGCTTCGTGAAGAACAGCGTGCTGGAATTCGCGGGCCCCGGCATCGGGAAGCTCTCCGTGGATACCCGGATCGGGATCGATGTGATGACGACGGAAACCACCTGCCTGTCGTCCGTCTGGGAGACCGACGGGAAGGTGAAGGAATTCTATGAGATCCACGGCCGGGCGGAGCAGTTCGCGGAGATGCATCCGGAAGAGGGCGCCTATTATGATAAGGTCGTGGACATCGACCTCAGCGCCATCGAACCCATGATCGCGCTCCCGTTCCACCCGAGCAACGCGTACAGCATCCCGGAGCTCTATGAGAACCTGGAAGACATCCTGCACGAGACCGAAGAACGGGCGAAGGTTTCCTTCGGGGACCGGGTGCCGTACCGGCTGACGGATAAGGTCGAAAACGGCAGGCTCCGGATCGACCAGGGCGTCATCGCGGGGTGCGCCGGCGGCGGATTTGAGAACCTGTGCGCGGCGGCGAAGATCCTGGACGGGCAGTCCACGGGCTCGGGCGCGTTCCAGCTTTCGGTCTATCCGGCGTCCCAGCCGGTCTTTATGGAACTCCTGAACAACGGGAGCATCCGCACGCTGACGGAATCGGGCGTCATCATCCGCACCGCGTTCTGCGGCCCGTGCTTCGGCGCGGGGGACGTACCGGCGAACAATGCGCTCTCCATCCGCCACTCGACCCGCAATTTCCCGAACCGGGAAGGTTCGAAGGTGCAGAACCGCCAGATCGCTTCCGTGGCGCTGATGGACGCGCGCTCGATCGCGGCGACCGCCCGGAACCAGGGCATCCTGACCCCGGCGACGGAGCTGGATATCGATCTCACGGCGCCGGCCTATCATTTTGACGGGAAGATCTATGAAAACCGGGTGTACAACGGCTGGGGGAACCCGCAGCCGGAGACGGAGATCCAGCGCGGGCCGAATATCGTAGACTGGCCGGAGATGCCGGCGCTGTCCGACCACCTGGTCCTCCGGGTCGTTTCGGAGATCCACGACCCCGTAACCACCACGGACGAGCTGATCCCCTCCGGGGAGACGTCTTCGTACCGTTCGAACCCCGTCGGGCTTGCGGAATTCGCGCTTTCCCGCAGGGATCCGGAGTATGTGGGCCGCGCGAAGGCCGTCCGGAAGCTGGAAGAACTGCGGGCGAACCACGCGGCGGCGGAATGCGGCGCGGGGGACGCGTCCCTGCCCTGCCCGGGCGCCGCGGACCCGGTGTTCGGGAAGGTGATGGGCGCCATCCGGAAGCGTTTCCCGTCGGTCAGCCATGACAATTTCACGATCGGGAGCACCATTTACGCGGTGAAGCCCGGGGACGGGTCCGCCCGTGAGCAGGCGGCTTCCTGCCAGCGCGTGCTGGGCGGGGCCGCAAACATTGCCCGGGAATACGCCACGAAACGCTACCGTTCGAACGTCATGAACTGGGGCATGCTGCCCTTCCGTTACGAAGGGGAGGCACTGCCGTTCAAAAACCTGGACTACCTGTTCGTGCCGGACGTAAAGAAGGCCGTGAAGGAAGGCGCGCCGGAAGTGACCGCGTACCGGGTGGACCCGGAAGCGGGGACGCTGGAAGCCTTCACGCTCCTGCTCGATCCCATGACGGCGGAAGAGCGGGGCATCATCGAAGCCGGGTGCCTGATCAATTACAACCGGAAATAACCGGGCGATACATTGGCGTGCGGGGCGGATGCCCGGGGAGACCCGGCAGCCGCCCCGCGCGTGTCTGCGTGCGCCGTGCGGGGGCACGGACCGCGCCCCGTATTTTACGTCCGCTGCGGACACCGTTCCGGCTGCCGGGGGGCGGGGGTAAAAAGGATTTGCTTTTTTGTGGAAGACAGAGTAAAATAGAAAAGAGATACGCCCGTCCATAACGGTAAAGGAGTGCCTGTATATGCAATATGCGATAAACCCCACGAATTACAGTAATTTCTCGATCTATGAGATCAATAAACTTCCGGAACGGAGCTATTTCATTCCCTATCCGGATAAGGAATCCGCGGACCGCGTCTCCCTGAAGGAGAAGCGCTATTCCTCGCCGAAGGTGATCTGCCTGAACGGGACCTGGGATTTCAAGTTCTTCCCGGACCCGAACGACGTGCCTTCGGTGCTGGACACCTGGAAGATCGACTTCGACCGGATCGACGTGCCTTCCTGCTGGCAGTACCGCGGCTATGACCGCCCCTTCTATGTCAATATCCGCTACCAGTTCCCCTATAACCCGCCGGAGATCCCCACGACGAAGAGCGTGGGGCGGGTCTTCTCGTGGCTCGGGTGCGACCAGAAGATCTCCCCGCGGTGGGTAAAGCCCGAAAATGAATACAATTTTGTGGGCATTTACAGGAAGCGGCTGACGATCACGGAGAAGGCGAAGGGCTATATCATTTCCTTCATGGGCGTCGCGAGCTGCATGGACCTCTACGTCAACGGGAAGTTCATCGGCTACTCCGAAGGCCCGCACAATACCGCGGAGTTCAACCTGACCCATGCCCTGAAAGAGGGGGAGAACGAACTCCTGGTCGTGGTGCACCGCTGGTGCAACGGGACGTACCTGGACGACCAGGACATGTTCCGCAACAACGGCATCTTCCGGGACGTGCTGCTCAGGACCGTGCAGGACGAGGACATCCGGGACATCAACGCGAAGACCCGGAAAAACGGCAGCACCTATGCCCTGACGCTGTGGGCGAAGACGTTTTCGAATACGGACGTGACGTTTACGCTGTCCGGGAACGGGATCACCCGCACCGGTACGGTTTCCACGAAAAATAAGACGGCGGAGATCACATTTACCGGGCTGTCCGTAGAGGAATGGACCGCGGAGAACCCGGTGCTGTACGACATTTACTACCAGACGGATTCCGGCTGCGTAAAAGAGCGGATCGGGTTCCGGACGGTGGAGATCCAGGGCGACCTGTTCCTGATCAACGGGAGGAAGGTGAAGCTGAAGGGCGTCAACCACCACGATACGAGCCCTACGAACGGCTATACCATGACCCCGGACGAGATCGAACGGGACGTGCGGACCTGTAAAGCGTTCAATATCGACACCATCCGGACCTCTCATTATCCGCCGGACCCGCTGCTCCTGGAGTACGCGGACGAGCTGGGCTGCTACGTGGTGGACGAGAACGACCTGGAGACGCACGGCACATTTGCCATGCAGTTCCCGCCCACATACAATTCCATCAGCAACGACCCGAAGTGGGAGCCCCGCTACATGGAGCGCATCCGCAGGCTTTACGCGCGCGACAAGGTCCACGCGACGACGTCTGTCATCATGTGGAGTCTGGGCAATGAAGCCGGCGGCTACCGGAATACGGACGCCATGTACGAGTACCTGAAGAGCGTTTCGGACCTCCCGGTGCACTATGAGAGCGCCGTCCACTGCAAGCGGGTGGCGTATGACGTGGGCAGCGACATGTACCCGCCGGTCAAAAAGCTCCACGAGATCGGGGAGAAGAAGTGCGGCCAGAAGAAGATGAACGACCGGCCGTATTTCATGTGCGAATACGCGCACGCCATGGGCGTGGGGCCCGGCAATACGGAAGCCTACTGGCAGGAGATCTACAGCTACGACAACCTGATGGGCGGCTGTGTCTGGGAGATGGTGGACCACGCGGTGCGCCACGGGGACGGCTCCTATACGTACGGCGGCGACCACGGGGAGTGGGAGCATGACGGGAATTTCTGCGTGGACGGCCTGTTCTACCCCGACCGTACGCCTTCGGCAGGCGCGAAGCTGATCCGCTTCATTTACCGGCCGATCCGGGTCCGCTACGCGGAAAATGATGAATTTGAAGTGTTCAATACGACGGCGTTCTCGAACGCGAACCGCTATGAGCTGGAATTCCGCTGGAACGACGGCAGCAGCGTGACGCTTTCCCCGGAAGTGGAACCGCTCTCCAGGGAAAATATCCGGGTGCCGCTCGGCGAGATCGTGGACGGCGCGCGGTATGTGACCGTGGTCGTGACGGATACCGTGACCGGGCAGGAAGTGTCGGAGGAACAGATCCTGTTCAACCGGGACGTGCCGGACGTGTCCGGGACGAAGGTGCTTCCGAGGGGCGCGATCCTGGAAGGGAACCGCCTGATCCTGAAGGACGTGGAGGACATCCCGGAGGAGGAGATCCTGACGGGAGAGGCGTATCTGGAAGAAGAATATCCGGAGGAAGAGACGGGCGCGGCGGAAGAAGCAGCGGAAGCGGAAGACCTTGCGGCGGCGGAAGAAGAGACTGCAGTTGAGGAAGAGACGCCGGCAGCGGAATCCGGGCCGGAGGAAGAAGAGATGCCGGTAGAGGAAGAAGCCGCGGAAGCGGAAGACCTTGCGGCAGCGGAAGATCTTGTAACAGCGGAAGAGATGCCGGAAGCGGAAGCGGAAGACCTCGTGGCGGCGGAAGAAGAGACGCCGGAAGCGGAAGAAGCGCCGGCAGCGGAGGAAGCGCCGGCAGCGGAGGAAACCCCGGCAGCGGCGCCGGTCTCGGCGGACGCATCGGCCGAAACGGCGGATGTTCCGTCCGCTAACCCCTTCCTCGCCCGCGATCCGGAGCTGGAGCAGGCCCCGGTCCTCTTAAAAACCGCGGACGAAGGCACGCTCCTGTACCGCGCGGGGACCGACAACGATACGGATGCCTTCTTCTCGAAGACCATGGAACCGTATTACGCGCAGACCGAGACCCTCGTCTCCGTGGAGAAGACGGAATTCGGCAGCCGGATCGGGACGCAGGTCACGAACAAAAAGGCGCAGTTCATTGTCACGGATTCGTATGAAGGCGTGGAAGGCGGCGTGCTTGTGACCAGCACCCTGCATTGCGTCAAGGGCGGCGGGACCCTCCCGCGCTTCGGCAAATGTTTCAAACTGGACGCCTCCTTTGATACCGTCCGCTACATCGGGCGGTGCGGGGAGAGCTATCCGGATATGAAGGACCAGTTCCCGGTGAAGGACGTCACCTGCACCGTCGCGGACATGACGGAGCCGAACATCCGGCCGCAGGAGAGCGGGAACCGGATGGACTGCACGTTCGCCTCGTTCTCGGACGGGACGAACCGGGTGGTCTTCGAGGCGGTCGGCGCGCCGTTCCAGCTTTCGGTGAAGCCGTATACGGACCGGGCGCTGATCGGGATGAAGCACCGGGAGGACGAAGTGCGGACCGGCACCTACGTCACGATCCAGGCGTTCCAGCAGGGGATCGGCACCGGCGCGTGCGGGCCGGGGATCGCGGACGAGTATACCTATCCCGCGAAGCAGGATTATACGGTGAAATTCATCATCCGGACGGAACACGTGTAAAATGAAGGACCCGGAAGGCACCGGCAGTACGCTTTCCGGAAGGGCGGCTGCATTTGCGGGCGTCCGGCAGTGAAGGAGATGCGGCGGGGATGCTTCGGATCGCCATAGTGGACGACAATCTTGAAGACGCGAAGGTCCTGCAGGGGTACCTGCAGCGTTTTTCCGAGGAAATCGGGGAAACCTTCGTGGTGGAGGTTTTCGACGACAGCCTGGATTTTGCGGAGAACTACCAGCCTGTCTGGCAGGCGGTGCTCCTGGATATCGACATGCCCCGCTACAACGGGCTGAATCTCGCGAAGGAGATCCGCCGGGCGGACAAGCACGTCTGTATCCTTTTTGTCACCAATATGGGGCAGTACGCCATCCGGGGCTATGAAGTGGATGCCGTGGATTTCCTTGTGAAGCCGGTCCAGTACCAGAATTTCTCGGACAAGATGCAGAAGGTGCGGAACATCCTGAACCGCGCCCCGGACGACGCGGTGATCATCGACTGTAAGGAAGGGATCATCAAGATGCCCCGGAGGGAGATCCGGTACATCGGGAAGGCCGGCAACAACATTGTCTGGCACACGGACCGGGGGGATTTCCGGCGGCGCGGGAACATCACGGACATTGAGGGGGACTACCTGGGGCATGATTTTTCCAAATGCAACAGCGGCTGCATCGTGAACCTGCGGCGGTTCGACCGCATCCTGAAGCATGAGATCCATGTGGGGGAAGCGGTCCTGACCATCAGCCGGGGCATGGAGAAGTCGTTCCGGGAAGACCTGATGAAATTCATGCGGCGGTTTTAGGGGGCGTACAGATGTGGACGGAATGGGCGAATCCCGTATTTATAGCGATCTTCCTGGTCCAGCTCCTGATCAGCCAGGTGTTTTTCGTGATCTACTATCCCAGGCGGGCTGTATTGTTCCCGCTGCGGGCGGCGGTGGGCGTCCTGGCGTATTTCGGCTGCGGGATGCTGCTGTGGTACCTCGCCGGTTTCCTGCCGGGAAGGGTGTCCCAGGTCTTCTGGCTCGCCATCTCCCTGACCCTCGGCGGGCTCCTGATGATCCCCTTTGAGATCTCCTACGCGGGCGGCCTTTACGCGGTCACGGGGGCGTACCTGACGCAGCATTTTTCCCATTGCCTGTCCAGCACGCTGTTTGTGCTCCTGGGCGGGCAGCCCAGCATGCCGATCAACCCCCTGCGGGAACTGTCGCTGGACGTCCTGGTTTACCTCCTGGTGGCGGCGGTGGTATTCTTCCTATTCATCCGGCCGCGGAAATTCTGCGCCGACCGGGATGAGCTGAACCTCCGGCACCTGATGCTGGGCGTGATCGCGGTCCTGATCTGCGTGGTGCTCCGGAACTGGTTTGTGGATATCGCGTTCGCGGGCAATCCCCTGGACAACGGGCTGATGCTTGCGGCGAATTCCTTCGGGATGGTCAGCTGTTACCTGGGGATCGTGATCCTGTTTGGCCTCGTGGAACAGAGCCGGATGATCCGGGAGCAGAAACTGCTGGAGAACCTGCTGGAAGTGGAGCAGGAACGCAACCGGATCACCCAGGAGACGATCGAAACCATCGACCAGAAGTGCCATGACCTGAAGCACCAGCTCCGCTATCTGGAGAGCCACATCGACGACCCGGAGAGCCGGGAGGCCATCAGCGAGATCAAGCGGAACATTTCCAGTTTCTCCCGCATCGTGAAGACGGGCAATGAAGCCCTTGACCTGGTATTCGTGGAGAAACTCCTCCTGTGTGAGAAGTACGGCATCCAGTTCAGCTACCTGGTGGACGGCGAGAAACTGTCTTTCATGGCGCCGCTGGACCTGGTCACCATGTGCGGGAACGCATTGGACAATGCGATCGAGTACCTGCGGAGCGTCCCGGATCCGGAGCTCCGGTTCATGAGCATGACGGTGAAAGAGCGGAACGGGGCGATCTACATGCATCTCGACAATTACTGCGGGGAGGTGCCGGTCATGGAAGACGGGCTGCCGATCACGCATAACCCGGATAAGACCTATCACGGGTTCGGGACGAAGAGCATCCGGGGGATCGCGGAGAAGTACGGCGGACTGATGAACATTTCCGTTGAAAACGGGCGGTATAACCTGGACATCCTGTTTACCGTCCCGGGCGGGGAGAGGGCGGCCTGACCCGGCGCGTGCGGCCCCGGAAAAACAGAACGATAAAAAGAAGCGCAGTGCGGTTGCATTGCGCTTCTTTTCATATAATGCGGGCTGTCCCGGTTACTCCCCGGTGAGGTCTTTGAACTTCATGGGGAGCTTGTTCAGCAGCAGGCTGGTGTATTCGATCGCCCCGCTCGAATTCAGGTGATACGATGTATCATAGAAATGCAGCGCATCCATGAGGACCTCCGGCAGTTCCAGCAGGATTTCCACCGGGAGCTCCGCCTTCCGGATGGCGGTGAACACCATATTCTGGATCTTCAGGCCGGTGTCCACGTCCACGGAATTCTTTTCCAGGGGGCCGCAGGCCCAGTAAAGCTGTACGCCTTTCGCCGCCAGGCGGCTGTAGTAGAGGACAATGCCTTCTTCCGTGAAGTAGTCCGGGTCGATCAGCACGAACGGCTCGTTGCCGCTGTCATATTCCGGGCCCCGGTCCTTCAGCAGGTTCCCGTGGACGTCCATGAAATCCGGCAGCAGGACGTATTCGGAACACTCTTCCACATGATTGTCGAGAAGCGTATGCTTCGCCGCGACGAAATCCCGGAACCCCTGGAAGAAGAAGCGGTATTCCCGAAGGTCCACCCGGGTGAGCAGGTCATAGTTCCCTTCCGTCAGTTCGAACAGCCGGGAATCCACGTGGTTGGTGCAGAGCAGCTGGAATTCCGTAAGTTCCGGAATGTGGACCAGGATGTCGCCCGTATGGAGGTACGGCTCGATCAGGTCCAGCTGCAGCTGCCCGGAGAGCCCGCCGATGATCCCCATGTTCAGGATCTCAAAACCTTTGTAGCGGTCCTGCAGGAGTCCGGTGTCCACGCCGTACCAGACGGAACAGCCGCCGAAGAGCACCAGCTTCCGCCGGTCCGGGCTGCTGTGCATCAGGAACTCCATCTTGTTCACGAACTGCCCGTTCTCCGAGATCCCGTAGACCGGGGGCAGATACGCGTTGATACGGACGGTGGCGGGCGTCACCCCGGTGCCGAAAGGATCCTGCTCGATCCTTAAAATGTTGTCGAACAGGGTGACTTCACGAAGCGCGCCGCTGTCCGTGCCGATGCGGTTGGCCACCCAGAGGACCGTATCCGGGAACACCACGGACGTGAGGGCCGTCTCCCGGAACGCGCCGGCCGCGACGCCGATGACCGGGTATCCGCCCAGTGTACCGGGGATCACGACGTCCGTATTTTCCCCTGTATAGCCCGTCACAACAGCGCCTGAACCCGCGTAGCCTTCCGGTTTCGCAAGGTCTTCCAGTGCGGCGATCTTCGGGGCGTCGGCGTACAGCCGGGGAAGGTCTTCAGGATCGATCAGCACATAGCTGAAATCCTCCGCGGGCGACCAGGCGGTCCATTCCGCGTAGAGCGCGCTCACGGCGCCCGATTCCAGCGTGACCCGGCTGCCGATGCCGGTATGGGTCCCGGAACCGTCCGCTTCCGTATTCCAGCCCGTCTGGGTGAACCCGGGTTTCGTCAGGGTGCCTGCCGGGACGGCGGTGTTGATCCTGGGAAGGAGCGCCGTGGAGCAGAGCACATCGAAATGGCCGGCGGCGTTCGCGGAAGAAGCCCGGAACGGACTGTCTTCCGAAAGCGTTCCGCCGTTCAGGTAATACCGGACCAGCGCCTGATTCTGCCCGATCTCCGTGTCGTCCCCGGGCCCCTCCGGCGGGTCTGAAGGATCCGGCGTCCCGGAAGACCCCGGTTCCGTTGGCGCGGTGGGATCCGTCCCCGGCGTCTCACCGGAAGGATCCGGCCCGGGGCCGGGCGTTACGGGGTCGTACGCGCGGATCCGGGCGCCGTAGGCGGACCAGAAGTAATTGTAAATGTAATCCGCGAGCCGGGCGCGCTCCACGTAGAAATACAGGGCGTCCGCGCCTTCCGTCAGCCCGCCGCCGGGCGGCACCTGGCAGTGGGAAGGGTCTTCGCCCGGCGCCAGGTATACGGCGGAAAGGGCGGTGCAGCCGCTGAAGGAGCTGTCCTGGACGGTGCGGATATTGGACTGGAACCGGATCTCCTCGATGACGGTATTCCCGGCAAATGTATCCGCCAGGAAGCCGGTGACCGGCTGCCCGTTGTACTGCGCGGGAATGGTCAGCGCGGTGCGCGTGCGTCCCTCCGCCGTCAGGCCGGTGATCCGGAGCCCGCCGTCCGTTTCTTCATATGTAAAATACGCAGCATCCGCGTCCTCCCCGCCCTCCGCGGGATCCCGCCCGGGCAGGGGCGGCATGTCCGGCACGTCGATATGGACCGGCGAGGTGTCCCCGAGGTATGCCTTCAGGGTTTCCGCCAGGGTCTTCGTAAAGGCGACGGAACCGGGGGTGTTCAGGTGCACATTGCTGTCGTAGAACCACTCCGCCTCCATGACGGAATCCAGGGGGTTCCCGAGGAGCGGGCATTCCAGTTCCTCATCGAGGAAGTCGTAAAACCGGCGCACCGCGGCTTCGTCGAGCCCGCCTTCGATGGCCGCCTTATTGACCGGGGGGAACGCGAAGAGGAGCGTCGCCCCTTTCTTCGTAACCCAGTCGTTGTATTCGTTGACGTAATCCAGGAACGCTTCTTCCGCGATCCCCGGGTCATAGGAGATGGGGTCCTGGGGATTGAACCCGCCGTCCATGATGTTGTAAGGCCGGTCGTAGATGAGGGCGCAGGACTCGTTAAAGGAACTTTTCGCGTAAACGCCGGAAGGTTCGGGCGCCCCGTCCACGGTGAAGCAGCGGTATTTGCGGGCCAGGAATGCGGGCAGGGACTCCGCCATGTTCGCGTATTCGCCGAATGGCAGGCGGGCCGCGATATCCGGCCGGCCGTCGGTGGCGAGCCAGACCTCCCCGCCGTTAAAATACATCGAATAGGTCTGGGCGCCCTGTTCCGGCGCCAGGATGACGAGGTCGCCTTCCGAAATATGGGCTTTCGAAAGGTCCATCATGGTTTTTGTGCCGATGGTGCCGTAGAGGCCGAAGGGGCAGACGGTATAATCCGGGAATTCCGCGTCCAGCAGGTCCGGGTTCACCCCGAACGCGAGGCCGCTGGAGCCCACCAGGACGATTTTGTGCCCTTCCGCGTCCCGGAGCCGGTCATACATGGCCGGCAGTTCCCCGTAGTAGGTCTTCGAGAACTGGGCGGGGATGGCAAAGGCCGTGATCAGGAGGGCCAGGGGGACAGCCAGTACCGCGAGGAGCAGCAGGACGGCCCGGAGAATCATTTTCTTCATGTTCCGCGCCTCCTTTCTAGAACTGGAAATAGATGAACTGGCTCTGGATGTTCCCGGAAGCCGCCATCAGCCACAGGATCGCAATGGCCAGGATAAAGAACAGGTACGTTTCGAACCGGAGGGCGGCGGATCTGCGGTCCGCGGCCGCCGGGGAGAACAGCGCGTCGTCCCGGCCCCAGCACATCCGGTAGCCCCGGTCCAGCAGGAACAGGGAAAGCAGCATCTGGAGCAGGTAAGGCATGTTCATGCCCAGGCCCGCGAACGCCGCGGAGAACGAGGACACGGACAGGCTCAGGCCGCCGAACATTTTCCCGAGGATGGTGCCGGCCTCCGCGATAGTCTGCGCGCTGAAGAAGATACTCGTGATGCCCACCAGGAGCAGGATGAAGATGTTCCGCAGCAGGAGGACAAAGGAGTTCGAATTGTCGATATGAAGGAAATCGCAGACCTTGTGGTAATGCGGCCGGATCAGGTCTTCCACGATGGTGCAGGTGCCGATGAAGGCGCCCCAGGCCACGAAGGTCCAGTTGGCCCCGTGCCACAGGCCGGAGAGCAGGAAGACGACCATGTTGGTGATGTATTTGCGCACTTTGCCTTTCCGGCTGCCCCCCAGCGGGATGTAGACGTATTCCATGAACCACGTGGACAGGGAAATGTGCCACCTGCGCCCGTAATCCCGGAAACTGGTGGCGGAAAGCGGCCGGTTGAAGTTCTTCGTGAGCCTGATGCCGAGCAGCCGGGCGGAGCCGGTGGCGATATCGGAATAGCCCGAGAAGTCACAGTAGATCTGGACGGTGAACAGGAGGCCCGCCAGCCAGAACCCCAGGCCGTTCACATGGGCGATATCCCCGAAGGCGGCGTTCACGAAGGACCCGGCGAAATCCGCCAGGCAGACTTTCTTGAAGAAACCGTAGAGGAGGAGCCGGAAACCCTGCCGGAAATCATCCGCATTGGCCTTCTTCTCCTCCATGAACTGGTGCAGCAGGCTGCTGGCCCGTTCGATGGGGCCGGCCACGAGCTGCGGGAAGAAGGATACGTAGAGGGCGTAGTAGATGAAATTCTTCTCCGCTTTCTCGGGATTCCGGTATACGTCGATGGTGTAGCTCATCGTCTGGAACGTATAGAAGGAAATACCGATGGGCAGCGGCAGGTGCTGCAGCGGGATGGCGGTCTGAAAGACGCCGTTGATCGTGGAAATGATGAAGTCCGTATATTTGAAGATCCCGAGCAGCCCGAGATTGACGATGACGGACGCAAGGAGGGCTGCTTTCGACGCCGCGGGACTGATCCGGGCACCGATGATCCGGCCGCAGAAATAGTCCAGCGTGGCGGAAAACAGCATCAGGAAGACATAAACCGGCTCACCCCAGGCGTAGAACAGGATGCTCATGGCCAGGAGCCAGTATTTTTTGATGCGGAAAGGGACGAGCCAGTAGACCAGCACCGTCACCGGGAGGAAGACCAGGAAGGCAACCGTATTAAACCCCATGCTCAGGCCTCCTTCTTCCGGTTCCCGGCGAACAGGACCGCGAGGTCCGCGAGGACCAGGATGGACAGCTCCGTCCAGGAGGCGCCGGACAGCACCGCCAGGAAGAGGGCCGCAAGGGGCGCGACGACCGCCAGGACCGATACGAACGGGCCGGTCCTGGCGGCGTTTTTCTCAAACAGGATCATGAACAGTCCGAGCAGCGCTGTCAGGAAAACGCCGGGGCTGTTCAGGAGGATCAGGTCTTCCACGTCATTTCACCTTCTTCATAACGGCATCTTCCAGGAGCCTCCGGATGACCTTGCGGTCCGGCTTCCCCGCGGAATTCACGGGGACCGTGTCCGTAATGACCAGGCCCGCGGGCATCTCGCAGGGGCGGAGCACGTCCTCAAACGCTTTCATCAGCCCCTCGTGGTCGTACGCGTCGGTGACGGCCAGGATCCCGACGGTCTCCCCGTATTTCGGGTCCGGGATGCCCACGGCCACGGCGTCCGAAACGCCCGGGATCCGGGTGACGGAGGTCGCGATCCTGGAGCAGGAGAGGTTCTCGCCGCCCCGGATGATGATGTCCTTGCAGCGGCCGGTAATGTATACATTTCCCTCGGGATCCCGGTAGCCCAGGTCCCCGGTATGGAAGAAGCCTTCCGGGTCGAGCGGGCGGTCCAGCGACCCGTCGTCTTCCAGGTATCCCAGCATGAGCGGGTACCCTTTGACGCAGATCTCTCCTTCTTTAAAGGGTTCCGTCACCGCTTCCCCTCCCGGCGCCTTCAGGACGCCTTCCACCCCGGGGGCGAACCGGCCGACGCTCCTGGCGCGGATCCCGATGGGGGCGTCCGGCTCCGGGCTGCAGATGACCGGGGCCATCTCCGTCATGCCGTAACTGGGGTACAGGCGGATGCCCAGCACCTCTTCTATGGTCATGAACTGTTCCGGGGAATAGGACGCCCCGGCCACGACCCCGACCCGGAGGGAGGAAATGTCCACATTGGAACGCCTGGCGGTGGCCGAAATCATCATGAAAAAGGTCGGCACGCTCTCCAGGCGGGTGCAGCGGAACGTCCCGATGGCCTTCGCCACATATTCCGGATACCGTGTGGACGCGAAAAAGATGGAGCAGGAGGTCGCCAGGGCCTGGATCACCACGACGTTCCCGGCAATGTGGTGCATGGGAAAGACGCACATGCACCGGTCGTCCGCCCGGACGTCCGACGCGGCCGCCTGGACCCTGGCCTGGTTCACCATGGCATACTCCGTCAGGACGACGCCTTTGTTCAGGCCGGTGGAGCCGGCGGTATATATAATAAATGAAGGTTCCCCCTGCACCGTCTCCGTCCGGAGCGGCGGCACCGCGTCATCCGGGACCGGATCCCCGGTAAAGAAGGAGACCGCCGCGCCGTCCTTCTCAAGGGTCCAGCGAAGATCCGGAAGACGGACGGACAGGTACCAGGGGTCCCGGTGGGTCCCGGACAGGAACGCGCGGTCTTTCGGGTTGTCCGCTTCCGGGGCGAGCAGCACCGCGACGGCGCCCAGGGCCCGGAGGGCCGTTGTGATCAGGGGGGTGTCGATGCAGCGGGGCATGAAGACCAGCACGGTATCCCCGGCCTTTACGCCCGCGGCATGGAAACGGGCTGCGGTGTTCCGCGTCCGCCGGAGTACCTGCCGCCAGGTCAGGGCCAGGGAATCGTTTAAAAAGGCTTCTTTATCCGGACAGGAATCCGCGAGTCCGGAGACCAGCCCGTACATGGATGATCGGATAAAAGCCATAACAGGATCCTTTCCGGGCAGTGCACAGACTGCCCTGTTATCCGTAACATTTTTCTATAGCGAGTCTATCACATGGCCCTGAAACCTGCAAGCGTTTTCGGGGCGGAAAGGGGGAAATACGGGCTTTTTTTTGTGCAGAGTGGACAGAAAAAAGGCGGAGGAGGCCCTGTTCGTTTGCTATAATGCAATTTATACCTAAAAACGTGCAGTTTATCACAGAACTGGTTTTTTCGGGAAAAATGTGGTATGATAGGGTCACATTGTGGAAGTGTGCGCTTGTCCCGTTCTCTTTCTGCAGGAGAGAAGGGCCGGCACTCCCATAAATCAGGCCGGATCCCGGTGTACCGGTATCGGATCGAAGCCCCGGAACCCGGCCGGACACGGCGGAAAAGTGAAACAAGTCCCCGTGTATATCTTTCAGTGCGGGATGACCCGCAAAATATCAAGGAGGATATTTTATGAAGAAGAACCATGTTTCCAGGATCGTTGCGCTGGTACTCGCGTTCGCGCTTGTCATCGGCGGAATGACCACCACCGCATTTGCGGCATGGACGGATATCGATCCCGACCGCAAATACACCGCACAGTTCGACACCCTTCAGGAACTCGCCGAGTATGAAGAGCGTCTGAACGTCCAGATCGGCCAGGAGAGCTTCATCCTTCTGAAGAACGAAAACGAGACCCTGCCGCTTGAATCCTACGAGCGTTATGTGACCGTCCTCGGTACGGCTGCGGATACGCCCTCCACAGGCGGCGGCTCCGGCGCGCTGTCCCGTCCCTACAACAACAACGCGGCAGTGAGCGGCGTTAAGCAGTCTGCTTCCCTGATCTACGACGCACTTGAACTTGCGGGCATCAAGTACAACCCCCGTACGAAAACGCGTTACCTGACTGTTAACCCCGAACCCATCGGCGGCAGCGGCATGGGCGGCGGCCTGTATCGTGAAGGCGGCCACTACATGGAAGAAGTCGAAGACGGCGATTATGACGTTGAGTTCGGCGGCAGATACTTCAAGGCCATCAAGGACGGCTCCCTGGCCGGCGCTGATGACAACTACGGTATCTACGGCGACGCGGCGATCGTGTTCCTGTCCCGTTCCGGATCTGAAGGCGCGGATAACTTCGCGCACAGCGTCCAGGGCCATAAGGACCAGACCGAGCACTACTCCACGCTGAGCGATTCCGAGTACGAACTGCTTGCGTATGCGAAGTACCACTTCGACAAGATCATCGTGATCCTGAACACCCCTGCGGTCCTTGAAATCGGCAACATCCAGGATGATGACGAAATCGGCGCCGTTGTCTGGGTCGGCCAGACCGGCTGGAACGGCATCGAAGGCCTCGGCGCGATGCTGGTCGGTGATGTGGACTTCTCCGGACGTACGGTTGACTTCTGGATGAGGGATATGAAGACCGATCCCACGTACTACAACTTCGGCAACTACTCCCAGGCGCTGTACGCCATGAACGGCGAGTACGAACTCCGTGACGGCAGCAACGTCGTTGTTTCCAACGACGACAACACCGTCCTGATGCTCGGCGATCCCGGTAATAAGACCTACTCCACCAGGGAGCATGCCATCGACTACGCGGAAGGCATCTTCATGGGCTACCGTTACTACGAGACCGTTGCGGCTGAACTGACTGCGGCCGGCGAAGACGGTGAAGCGTGGTACCAGGAAGTGACCCTGTATCCCTTCGGCTATGGCCTGTCCTACACCACCTTTGAACAGGAAATCGTGGATGTGGAAGGCGACATCAACGACAAAGACGGCGAACTGACCGTTTCCGTGAAGGTCACCAACACCGGTGACTTCGCCGGCAAGGAAGTCGTCCAGCTGTACAGCACCGCCCCGTATTTCGAGGGCGAGATCGACAAGCCCGAAGTGGCGCTCGTCCAGTTCGAGAAGACCGGCCTGCTGAAGCCCGGCAAGTCCCAGATCGTGAAGCTCACCTTCGCGGTGAAGGATCTGGCGAACTTCGACTACAACGATGCGAACGCGAATGATTACTGTGGTTATGAGCTGGAAGAAGGCGACTATAAGCTTTCCATCCGTGCGAACTCCCACGTGGAACTGGATGCCGTCACCCTGACCTGCACCGAAGCCGGCCAGTGGGATGAAGACGGGAACCCCGAGACCCCCAACAACATCTTCTCCCAGGATCTCGACACCGAGTGGGGCGCTTTCAACACGAACGCGTACTTCTGGACCGAGTCTGAAGAAGATCATTACCTCCACAGGGATATGCTCCTCGACTACTACGAGGATCTGACCCAGCTGAGCTGGCTGCTGACGGATGACAACTACTTCAAGGATGAAGCGTTCAACATCCTCTACGAGCGCCAGTACTTCAACTCCTACATGGATCATGACAACAAGATGACCCAGGAAGTGGAGACCGACTATGTGAACGCCTGGACGAAGACGAAGGAAGACATTCCGGAGTCCTGGACCCAGGGTGCCGGCGTCGTGGACGAAGCGACCGGCATGTACCCCATCACCCTCGGCGACATGATCGGCGTTCCGTTCGATGATCCGCTGTGGGATGAGTTCCTGAACCAGCTGACCTGGGAAGAACTGACGGCTTCCCTGATGA
>JAGDAW010000120.1 GCA_017959345.1 Lachnospiraceae bacterium
CGGCCCGGCGCCCGCGGGCCCGCCGATCCCCGGCAGCGCGCCCGGCGCCTGCCCGGGCTCCATCCCGAATTTCCGGGCGACCCGCGCGCCGGCTTCCCGGAGCCCGACCGCCTGCCCGAAGCCCTCCGGGACGATGTCCTCGAACCGGACGTACGAGAGTTCGGCCAGGATCAGGTTGTCTACTTCATTGAACGGGTCACGCAGGAATCCGAGGTCCCCGCGCCAGTCCAGATAATCGTCCAGCGCACTCATTTTACCCCCTGAAACGCCCGATGAGCGCGGCAATCCCGAACACCGCCGCCTGGACCGCCACGATCGTCGCGCCCGCCGGGGTCCCGGCCACGATGGAAACCAGGAGGCCCGCAAGCACCGACAGCACGGCCGTCACGACGGACGCGACGGTGACCGACCGGAAGCTCCGGAACAGCCGCATGGCGGTCAGCGCCGGGAAAATGATCAGCGCCGACACGAGCAGCGAGCCCACGAGCTTCATGGCAATCACGATGATCACCGCGGTCACGACCGCGATAAAGAAATGGTACCGTTCCACGGAAATGCCCGAAGACCGCGCAAAGTCTCCGTCGAACGTCACCGCGAAAATCTTATGGTAAAACAGGACAAACAGCACGCTGATGACCACCGAGAGCCCCACGGAAACCCAGACTTCCGCCGCCGTCATGGTCAGGATCGAGGCGGAACCGAACAGGGAACTGCACACGTCGCCGGCCAGGTTCGCGGACGGTTTGAAAATGTGCAGGATGAGGTAGCCGAAGGCCAGCGCCCCGACGGAGAACACCGCGACCGACGCGTCGCCCGAGAGGCGCTTCCGGCGCCCGCCGACCAGCATCAGCACCGCCGCTACGACGGTCAGCGGGAGGACCAGCAGCATCCGGTCCGTCAGGCTCAGCACCGCCGCGAACGCGTACGCGCCGAACGCCACATGCGAGAGGCCGTCCCCGATAAAGGAGAAGCGTTTCAGCACGAGCGTCACGCCGAACAATGCAGCCGCCGCCGCGATGAACACCGCGCTGATGACGGCATACCGGACAAACGGGTACTGCAGATAGAGGACCAGCTGCTCAATCATCCTTTTCCTCATTCCCGGGGAACCGCTCATTGAGCCGCCCTTCCAGCTGGGCTTTCAGGAACTCCTGGTACAGGCCGGTAAACCGCGAACGGCCTTCCTCCTGCTGCGGGACTTCGCGGGTCTCCGCGTCCCCTTCCCCCAGGTCGATCCCCGCAAGGATCGGGGGCCGCCCGATGATCCTGTGGTCTTCCGCGGTGTGGTGGTACCAGTCGGTCATCTTCAGGTAGGCGTCCCTCGGCCCGTACCACACTTCTTTCCCGATGTGCAGCACGTGGTCCGCGTAACGCACCGCCTCATGCACGTCATGGGAAATCATCAGGATGGTGATGCCCTCTTCGTTCAGGTCCCGGATCACGCGGTAGAGCTCCTGCGTCACGTTCGGGTCAAGCCCCGCCACCGGTTCGTCCAAGAGGAGGGCTTTCTTCGTGGCGCACAGCGCGCGCGCCAGCAGGACCCGCTGCTTCTGCCCGCCGGAAAGCGTGGAAAACGACGCGTCCGCCAGGTCTTCGATGCCCAGGCGGGCCATATTTTCCCGGGCTTCCTTCTTCTCGCCCGGCAGGCGGAACGGCAGGAAGCGGTGCTTGCCCGCGAAACCGGACAGGACGATCTCCCGGACCGACGCCGGGAAATCCTGCTGCACCTGCGCATGCTGGGGCAGGTAGCCGATTTCGTTCTTCTTCAGGCCGTCGCCGAAGGTGATCGTGCCGGAAAGCGGCGCCGTCAGCCCCAGGAGGGTCTTGACGAGCGTGCTCTTGCCGGATCCGTTTTCCCCGACGATGCAGAGGTAATCCCCCGCTTCCACCTCGAAATCCAGCCCGGAAACGATGGGCTTCCCTTCATAACCGAGTGTAAGGTTCTGTACTGAAATCTGTGCCATGTTTTTTCTCTTTTTCCGTGCCGGCCCGCTGCCGGGCACTGTTTATTTACCGGCTTCCCCCGAGGGCTTCCCGGAGGACCGCCAGGTTCTCCTCCATA
>JAGDAW010000121.1 GCA_017959345.1 Lachnospiraceae bacterium
AGAAAGACTGATACGCTGGGGGTTCTACGACCTTTCCAATGCGTACCAGTCAGTGCATGTCAACTATTGAAACCGCCGTATACCGAACGGTACGTACGGTGGTGTGAGAGGACGGGGGCTAATCACCCCCTCCTACTCGATTCTTTGGGGCTGCCCGGCCGCTTCGCGTCCGGTGTACTGTCCCTTGACACCGCTTCCGTTCCTTTGTACGATGAACTTCCGCCTTTGTAAAAGAAAGATCTGCCGGACATGCGAAAAGCGGAATGAACGATTCCGATCCGGGCAGGATATATTTCCGGCGGTTTTTCTTGCCTTTTTGCACCGGATATAGTAAAATGGGGGGTACGATTAAAAATCCGGCGGAGGGATGTCTTCTGAGGCGGCTGCCGGAGGGAAAGAGGACATTATGGAGTGCATCACTGTTCGGGAACTGTTTAAGAATACAGAAGCGTACATCGGCCGGAAGGTGACCGTGGGCGGCTGGGTCCGGTCGAACCGGGATTCGAAGAGCTTCGGGTTCATCGTGCTGAGCGACGGCACATTTTTCACGCCGCTCCAGGTCGTCTACCATGACACCCTGGAGAATTTCCAGGAGATCGCGAAGGTCAATGTCGGCGCCGCCCTGGTCTGCACCGGCACGCTGGTCGCGACCCCGGAAGCGAAGCAGCCCTTCGAGCTCCAGGCGGACACGGTCGTGATAGAGGGGTCGAGCCCGGCGGATTACCCGCTGCAGAAGAAGCGCCATACGCTGGAATACCTGAGGACCATGACCCACTTAAGGCCCCGGACGAATACGTTCCAGGCCGTTTTCCGGGTGCGGTCCCTGATCGCCCACGCGATCCACTGCTTCTTCCAGGAGCGGGATTTCATCTATGTGCACACGCCCATCATCACGGGTTCCGACTGCGAAGGCGCCGGTGAAATGTTCCAGGTGACCACCATGGACCTGAAGAACCTCCCGATGACGGAGGACGGCGCCGTGGATTTCACGAAGGATTTCTTCAACAAACCCACAAACCTGACGGTTTCCGGGCAGCTGAACGGCGAGACCTTCGCGTGCGCGTTCCGGAACATTTACACGTTCGGCCCCACGTTCCGGGCGGAGAACTCGAACACCACGCGGCATGCCGCGGAATTCTGGATGATCGAGCCGGAGATCGCCTTTGCGGACCTGGAAGACGACATGCGCCTCGCGGAGGACATGCTGAAATACATCATCCGCTATGTGCTGGAGCACGCGCCGGAAGAGATGGCGTTCTTCAACCAGTTCGTGGACAAGGGACTCATTGAACGGCTGGAGCACGTGCTGAATTCCGAATTCGGCCGCGTCACCTATACGGAGGCGGTCCGGCTCCTGGAAGCCCATAACGACAGGTTTGACTATAAGGTCAGCTGGGGCTGCGACCTGCAGACGGAGCATGAGCGGTTCCTGACCGAGGAGATTTTCAGACGCCCGGTGTTTGTGACGGATTATCCGAAGGAGATCAAGGCGTTTTATATGAAGCTGAACGAGGACGGGAAGACCGTGGCGGCCATGGACTGCCTGGTGCCCGGCATCGGGGAGATCATCGGCGGTTCCCAGCGTGAGGAAGACTACGGGAAGCTGAAAGCCCGGATCGAAGAACTCGGCATGCGGGAAGAGGATTACGGGTTCTATCTGGACCTGCGCCGCTTCGGCACGGTCCGGCACGCGGGCTTCGGCCTCGGTTTCGAACGCTGCATCATGTACCTGACCGGGATGGGGAACATCCGGGACGTGCTGCCGTTCCCGAGGACCGTAAACAACTGCGACCTGTAAGGGCAGGCGCCGCACAGGGCTGCTCAGGTAACCCGGACCGGTTTTCCCGCCGTTTCACGGAGGTGGCCCATGGTTATTACACAGTTGAATATCGAGGCGTTCGGCAGCCTGAAGGACCGCGTCATAGACCTTCGCTCCGGGATGAACATCATCGCCGTGAACAATGAAGAGATCCGGGAGACCATTGCCGCGTTTGTCCTGGCCATGCTCTACGGGATGGACCGGGAACAGCCGGAATTCGCGCGCTATTTCCCCGGATTCGCGTCCGCCGCATACGGCGGGAAGCTCAGGGTACTGCAGGACGGCACCTTTTATGAAATGACCCGGCATTTTCCGGCGGAAGACGCGGAGGTGTCCGTCGTCCATGTGTCGGACGGCACGGAAGTGACGGACGCGGCGGGGTGGCTCCGGCGGGTGCGGGGAAATGTGTCCGCGGAGACTTACCGTGCCGCCGGCTACATTTCCGCGGAGAGCCTGGAGGCGGACGCCGCCCGGTATACGGCCGCGGGCGCGGATCCGGAAGAAGCCGGGAAGGCCGCCCTCCGGCGGTCCCGGGAGGCCGCATTGACCCGGGCGAAGCTCCGCAGGGAGCGGCTGCGCGCCCAGGTCGCCGGGACGGAAGACCCGGAGTCCTTCCGGACGGCCATCAGCGACGCGAAGAAGAACGCCGCGTGGCTGAAAGAGGAGATTACAAGGAAGAGAGCCGGGCTGTCCGGCATCCTGCCCGCGTCGTACGGCAGGACCCCTGCCCGGGACGTCCGCGCGGAACATGCGGTGGGGACGCGGCTGAAAGCGGAGATGCTGGAGGCGAAACGCGGCCTGGAGGCGGTCTCTGCCCGGGTCGGGAAGAAGAACGCCCGGACGAATATCCCCGGGACGATCCTCGGGGCGGCGGGCCTCCTGCTCGGCCTCGCGGTGTACTTTTTCTACGCCTCCCGGCGGGTGGTCCCGGACCATCCGGACCGTGGGCTCGTCGTCTGGGGCGCGGTGATCGCCGCGGTGCTTTTCGTCATAGGCCTCCTGCTGTCCGCCCTGTACGCGGCGCGGAAGAAGACCCCGGAAGACGAGAAGGCCCTGGAAGACGCCAGGGAAGCCGTCTGGACGTCGGAGCGCGTCTACCAGACGTTCCTGGAAGACCCCGCGGCGTTCCTGAAAGGACCGGACACGCCGTCCGGGGAGAACCCGCTTGAGAAACAGGTCCGGGAAGACGAGGCGGCCCTGCTGGCCCTGCAGCGCAGGATCGCGGACCTCGAACGCGCGGAGCGCACGGAGACGCTGAAGCGGCAGACACAGCAGCGGCTCGCGGAAGAGATCCGGCAGGCGGACGAGGAAGTCGGGATGCTGGAAGCCCAGCTTGCGGAAGAAGCGCCGGAAGAGGACGAGGCGCTTTCCCGGCGCGCGGAGCGGTACCTCGCGAAAGCGGAAGGCGGCGGGCATTACCGCCTGTCCCTGGGCGGGGAACGGATGACGCTGTTTGACGCGGAGATGAACGCGGTCCGGCTGACGGAAGTGCCGGGACGTACGGCGGTGTTCGCGCTTATTGCCCGGCGGATGGCGCTGCTGGACAGCGCGGACCCGGGGAACACATTGCCCCTGGTGCTGCCGGACATCCTGCCCGGGCTGTCCGGGCCGGTCAGGGCTTCCGCCGCGGCCATGTTCCGGGCCTGCGGGCGGCAGGTGGCCGCGTTTTCGGGTGAGATGCCCGCTGTAAAGGACGGAGAAACCACATGATCAGTGCGAATAATGTCACGCTGCGTTTCGGGAAGAAACCCCTGTTTGAAGACGTCAGCATTAAATTCACAGAGGGGAACTGCTACGGCATCATCGGCGCGAACGGCGCCGGGAAATCCACGTTCCTGAAGATTCTTTCCGGCGAGCTGGAGCCCACGAAGGGGTCCGTGACGATTACGCCCGGGCAGCGGCTCTCGGTCCTGGAACAGGATCATAACAAATACGACGACGGGACCGTTCTGGACACCGTCATGCAGGGGAACGCCCGGCTTTTCGAGATCATCCGGGAGAAGGACGAGATCTACGCGAAGGCGGATTTCACGAATGAAGACGGCGAACGGGCCGCCCTCCTGGAGACCGAATTCGCGGAAATGAACGGGTGGGAGGCGGAATCGGACGCCGCGTCCCTGCTGAACGGGCTCGGGATCGAGGAACCGCTCCACTACCTGACGGTGGGTGAGCTGGCCGGCCCCGAGAAAGTGAAAGTGCTGCTTGCGCGCGCCCTTTTCGGGAACCCGGACATCCTGCTCATGGACGAGCCCACGAACCACCTGGACCTCGCCGCCATCGACTGGCTGGAGGAGTGGCTCATCAACTTTGAAAATACGGTGATCGTGGTGTCCCACGACCGCTATTTCCTGAATAAGGTCTGCACCGCCATCGCGGACGTGGACTACAGCAAGATCCAGCTCTATTCCGGCAACTACGACTTCTGGTATGAATCCTCGCAGCTGATGATCCGCCAGATGAAGGAAGCGAACCGGAAGAAGGAAGAGAAGATCAAGGAACTGCAGGAGTTCATCCAGCGCTTCTCCGCGAACGCGTCGAAGTCGAAGCAGGCCACGAGCCGCAAGCGCGCCCTGGAGAAGATCCAGCTGGAGGAGATCCGGCCGTCTTCCAGGAAGTACCCGTACATCGACTTCCGGCCGGACCGGGAGATCGGGAACGACGTCCTGATGGTGGAGAACCTCACGAAGACCGTGAACGGCGTGAAGGTGCTCGACCACATTTCCTTTACCCTGAACCACAATGAAAAAGTGGCGTTCGTCGGGGCGGACGAGCTCGCGAAGACCACGCTGTTCCAGATCCTGATGGGGGAGATGGAACCGGACGAAGGTTCCTACAAATGGGGCGTCACCACGTCCCGCGCCTATTTCCCGAAGGACAATTCCGCGGAATTCGACTCGGACCTCCGCATTTACGACTGGCTGATGCAGTATTCCCCCGTGAAGGACATCACCTACGTCCGCGGCTTCCTGGGCCGCATGCTGTTCGCCGGGGAAGACGGGGAGAAACGCGTCCGCGTGCTTTCGGGCGGCGAGAAGGTGCGCTGCATGTTCTCGAAGATGATGATCTCCGGCGCAAATGTGCTCGTCTTCGATGAACCGACGAACCATCTGGACATGGAATCCATTACGGCCCTCAACCAGGGCATGATGAAGTTCCCGGGCGTAATCCTGTTCGCCTGCCGCGACCACCAGCTGGTCCAGACGACCGCGAACCGGATCATCGAGTTTGTGAACGGGTCCGTGATCGATAAGATCACCACCTATGACGAGTACCTGGCTTCGGACGAGATGGCCATGAAGCGGCAGGTCTATACGCTTGGCGACATGGAAGAAGAACCGCGGGAAGATGCGTAAATGAGCGTCCTGGTACTGAAAATCATTGCCTACGCCACGATGCTGGTCGACCATACGGCACATGTGCTGTACAGCACCCGGCTCCTCCGGTACGGGGACCTGTACCTGGCGCTCCGGGGCATCGGGCGGATCGCGTTCCCCCTGTTCTGCTTCATGATCGTGGAGGGGGAGCGCCATACGAAGGACCGGCCCAGGTACCTGTTCCGGCTCCTGCTTTTCGGCCTGGTTTCGGAGGTGCCGTTCGACCTCGCGCTTTTCATGAAGGCTGCGGACTGGGACCACCAGAACGTGTATTTTACCCTGCTGCTCGGACTTATGTGCGTCTGGGCGCTGGACTGGGGCAGCCACCTTAAGACGCCCCTGAAACGGGCCGCGGGATGGGCGGCGGGCCTGCTGCTTTCGGCGGTCCTGGCATACACCGCGCGGCGGTTCCTGCGGACGGACTACGGCTCCGCCGGCGTCGCCTGCATCGTCGTGATGGGGCTGATGAACACGTCGCTCGGCGACTGGCTGCGGGCGCGGGTGTATGACCCATGGGCGTTCCGTGCCCTGTTTGTCCTGCCGGCCGTCATGGTGCTGGTCCTGATGACGAACGCCCTGGAATGGATGGCGTTCCTGGCGGTGTTCTTCATGCTGGCCTATAACGGGAAGAAGGGATACACGTCCCCCCTGCTGAAATGGGGCGGCTATGTGTTCTATCCCGGGCACCTGCTCCTGCTGGCGTTCCTTTTCGTGGTCCCGTACCTGAAAGGGGTATAGGCGCCGGGGAGACCACCGGTTGCATTTTTCAGAACGAAACGCGCCGCGGGCCATCGCCCGCCGGCGGATGATACATGATACAGCCGGGGCGGCAAAGGACCCCGGACGGGAGGAGCAGCATATGTTAAACGGTAATAAAATGTTATTCAGCGGGATGCAGGCCACCGGCACGCTGACGCTCGGCAACTATCTCGGGGCGCTCAACAACTGGGTCACCCTTTCGGACGAATACACCTGCCTTTACTGCGTGGTGGACGAACACTCCATCACGGTGCGGCAGGATCCCGCGGAGCTCAGGAAGCGGGCGCGGAACCTGCTGACGCTCTATATCGCGGCGGGCCTGGATCCGGAGAAGAATATCATTTACTACCAGTCCCATGTGCCGGCCCACGCGGAGCTCGCGTGGATCCTGAACTGCTTCACCTATATGGGCGAACTGCAGCGGATGACCCAGTTCAAGGACAAGGCCGCGAAACACGCCGACAATATCAACGCCGGCCTCTTCACCTATCCCGTGCTGATGGCGGCGGACATCCTGCTGTACCAGTCGGACGTGGTGCCGGTGGGGCAGGACCAGATGCAGCACCTGGAGATCACGCGGGACATTGCCCTCCGGTTCAACAACCTCTACGGGGACGTGTTCACCATCCCGGAGGCGTATATCGGCAAGGTCGGCGCGAAGATCCAGTCCCTGCAGGACCCCTCCAAAAAGATGAGCAAATCGGATGAGAACGCGAACGCGTCCATCTACCTGACCGACGACCGGGATACCATCATCCGCAAGTTCAAACGCGCCGTCACCGACCTGGAGGCCTGCGTGCGTTATTCCGATGACCAGCCGGGCATCAAGAACCTGATCACCATCTATTCCGCGGTGACCGGGAAGGCGCCGGCGGACGTGGAAGCGGAATTCGAAGGCCGCGGCTACGGGGACTTCAAGCTCGCCGTCGGGGAAGTGGTGGCGGACCGGCTGCAGCCCATCCAGGAGAAGCAGGCGGCGCTGCTCGCGGATAAGGCGTACGTGGACGGCATCATTAAGACGAACGCGGAGCGGGCGGAATACCTGGCCCTGAAGACGCTGCGGAAGGTGCAGAAGAAGATCGGGTTCCCGGAGCGGATCCGGTAAGGACGGAAGGGCCGGAAAGGGTGCCGGCCGCGTCCCTGCATGGGGCGGGAACCCTGTCAGGATACGGAAAGGCAGCTCAAGGCCATGGAGAAACCCTCGAAAGAATATACAGCCGCGGTGCTCGCGTTGCTGGACGCGGAATACGGCACGGACGACATCGTCTACCTGGACCACGGGAACGCGTACGAATTCCTGTTTGCCGTCATGCTGTCCGCGCAGTGCACGGACGCGCGGGTGAACATGGTGACGCCGGCGCTCTTCGCCGAATTCAGCACCCTGGAGGCCTTCGCGGAGGCCCGCCAGGCGGACGTGGAGCGGCTGATCCATTCGGTGGGCTTCTACCACGATAAGGCGGCCCATATCATTGGGGCGGCGAAGAAGCTCCTCGCGGATTTCGGCGGCCGGGTGCCGGACACCATGGAAGAACTGCTGACGCTGCCCGGGGTGGGGCGGAAGACCGCCAATGTGATCCTCGGGAACATTTACAGGAAGCCCTCCGTGGTCGTGGATACCCATGTCGGACGGATCTCCCGGCTGCTGGGCTTCACGGAAGAGAAAGACCCGGAGAAGGTGGAGTACGACCTGATGGAAGTCCTGCCGGAAGACCACTGGATCCGGTATAATATGCAGGTCATCACCCTGGGCAGGACCCTGTGCATCGCCAGGCGGCCCAGGTGCGCGGACTGTTTCCTGCGCGGAACCTGCAGGCACGGCCGGGAAACGCTGTAAAGCGGCGCCCGGCACCTGCGGCACCGCGGGGGTACGGGTCAGGAAAACGCCCGGCACAGGGCCGGAAGCGGTACGGAAAGGAACGGACATGTTTCATTTTGAAGGGGATAAAGGAAAAAATATGAGACGCGTGGTGGCCGCCGTGGTCATCGTGATTATCGTGGCCATGCTGCTCGGAACCGTGGTCGGGGCGCTCCATTCGCTCCGCTGAGGGACGGCATGGGAAGCCGCGGAAACGCCGGGGATGCGCTGGTCCTGACGGGCTTTCCCGGGGACGCGGGCGCATTCATACTGGCGGAAGAAGCGCGGGACGCGCTTCTTTCACGTTTTTCGGACGCGTATTTACGGCGGACCCGGGACGTGCTGGGCCATCTCTGCCCGGATACGGCGCTGGAAGTCCTTGCCCGCTTCGGGGCCCGGACGGAGATGCTCCGGGACGGCGGGATCTTTGCCGCCCTGTTCCGCTTTTCCGAGGCGGACCGGGTGGGCTTTACCGTCTCTTTAAGGGCGGTCCCGCTGCACCAGGAGACCGTCGAGATCTGCAATGAGCTGGACATAAACCCCTATAAGCTGTACTCCGCGGGCTGCATCCTTGCGGCGGTCGCGGACGGGGACGGGGCGCTGTCCGCCCTCCATGCGGCGGGCATTCCCGCGTCCCGGATCGGGACCGTGGAGGCGGGCTGCCGGAAAAACATCGTGAACGGGACACGGACCCGGTGCCTGGAGCGCCCGGGGAAGGACCCGCTCGTCATGCTGGGATTAGCCCCGGGCAGGCGCGCCGGGATGAAAGACCCTGGGGACCGGGGCACGTGCGGCAGCCGGATCCGCGGCGGAAGAAGCCGGGACTGCGGGACACGCGCGATGACCGGATGTGCGGCGGAAGGAGGCCGGGACGAAGCATGAACATTGTACTGCATGAACCGGAGATCCCGTCGAATACCGGGAATATCGGCCGCACCTGCATGGCCACGGGCTCCGTCCTGCACCTGATCCGGCCGCTGGGCTTCTCCCTGGACGACCGGTCCCTGAAGCGGGCCGGGCTGGATTACTGGCATGACCTGGACGTGCGGGTCTATGACGGTTTTGAGGATTTCCTCCGGAAGAACCCCGGGGCGAAGATCTATATGGCCACCACGAAGGCGCACCGGACGTATGATGAAGTGTCGTACGGGCCGGGTGATTATATCATGTTCGGGAAGGAGACCGCGGGGATCCCGGAGGAGATCCTCGTGGACTACGAAGACGCCTGCGTCCGGATCCCCATGAACGGGTCCATCCGTTCGCTGAACCTGTCGAACGCCGTCGCGATCGTCCTGTACGAGGCGCTCCGGCAGCAGCATTTCCGGGGGATGCAGGCATACGGGGCGCTTCACCGGCTGTCCTGGAAAACGGGGCCGGATGCCGGGTAAGCGGTCCGGGCAGGGGCTTTTCACACAGGGAAACAGGTTCCGGGACCGGAAAAACGAAAAAATGCAGGGAAAATACAGTTTTTTTCAAGAACGGTGAGAGATTTTCCGTTTTTCCGCGTATAAGGGGTAGGTAAGGAAGGAATGACGACGGTGGATCGTGGTGCAGAATGCTATGCCCGTTTCCTGGCGGGGGATAATGACGCGTTCGAGGGCATTGTCCGCGAATACAAGAACCCGCTCATGCTTTTTCTGAACGGCATTGTCGGAAATATTCATACCGCGGAAGACCTGACAGAGGATACCTTTGTCCGCATTGTCGTGCGCAGGCCCGCGTATCAGGCGGGGAAAGCGTCTTTCAAAACCTGGCTCTTTACCATCGGGAGGAACCTTGCGCGCTCTTATCTCCGGAAGCACCGGAACCAGGCGCCCCTCCCGGAAGACGAAGCCCTGGAACAGGCGGACGTCCGCAGCATCGAAGAGGAGTACCTGCGGAAGGAGGAATACATCCGGCTGCACGAGGCCATGGACAGCCTTCCTCCGGATTACCGGCAGGTGCTGTACCTTTCCTACTTTGAGGAACTCAATACGAAAGAGATCTCAGGAATCATGAAAAAAAGGACCGGCCAGGTGACGAACCTGCTTTACAGGGCAAAGGCGTCGCTGAAGCGCATCCTGGTCGAAAGGGGGATATTCCGTGAAGGACTATAAGGAAATGTTTGACAATGTCATGGAGCGGGCCGGCGAGGAACGCCGGAAGCGCGCCGCCGTAAAGCGGAAGGCCCTGGAGATCGGGCTCCCGGTGCTCGCGGCGGTGGTCCTGTCCCTGTCCGGGATCCTGCTCTATAAGAATGTGATCCGGCCGGAGAACGGCAGGCAGCCGGCGGTCGGATCGCAGGAGGAATCGCGGTACGGCGGCGTCGGCCATGGGACGCAGGCGCCTTCCGACCGGGACCCGGACTGGACGCTTTCCTCTTCCGCGGTGCCGGATGAGACGGTCCCCTCCGGTGAAGGAACGACGGATCCCGGACCGGACCCGACGGAGACGCCCGTGTTTCCGACGCATGCCGAACACCAGTACACAGTGACCAGTACCGGGGCGGCCGAAGCGCCGGGGCACACGCCGACGAACGGAGCCGTCACGGAATCGGAAAGCAGTCCCGCTTATGAGTCTTCCCCGAAGGAAGACGGTTTCTATTACGCGGCCGTCCTGCCGGATGACGCGGAGAACGACGCGGATTATGTGCTTATCCGGTATGAGGTGGTGAACGCGTCCGCGGGTACGATTCCTTACTATGTGGCGGAGGGACAGACGGTCGGGATACTCGTAGATCCCGCCGAAGCGGCGGCTCTCAACTCGTTTTATTCCGGGCAGCTGAATACATTTGTCGCGGAGGTCGCCGCGTCCGGCCAGTTCGCTGCGGGGAACCGGGTGTTTTCGCAGGAGGACACGTTCGTGCTCCCGGTGGAACTGACGAATCTTTCCGGCAGGGAGATTTCCCCGGAAGCGGTCCGGCAGGCCGTGGTCAGTCCCATGCAGGGCGCTGGCCCGGAGACGGACCTCCGGCTGGAGCTCTCATTTCCCGGCGCGGAGGAGACAGAGTAAGGCGGGCTTCTTACGTCCGCAGCGGTGTATGAACCCAGAGAAGGAGTATTTATGACATTCGGAGAAGCATACGGATCGTTCTGGAAGAAGACGTTTGATTACCGGTCGGAGGCAGGGATTGAGGAATACTGGATGCCCACGGGGCTCCACCTGATCCTGCTTTCCGCCACGGTCAGTTATTTTTTTGCAACACTCGTGTGGGACCGCCTGCCGGTCTGGCCCGCGTTCATCGCGGCGCTGTACCTGCTGGCCACCGTGCTCCCGTTCATTTCCCTGACCGTACGGAGGCTCCGGGACACCGGGCGCGGAGGCGCGTGGGCGTGGCTCCTGCTCGTCGTGGGCGTAGGGACCGTTATCGTCATGGTGTTCTGCACCCTGCCGGAAGCCTTCCGTCCCGGGTTCAATGAACCGGTAGCCCTGTACGGCCCCCCGTCCTGGTACGGGATCGATGAAACCCCGCCGTTTGATCCCTCGGAGAATCTCCCGGAACCCGAATACGGGATACCGGAGTTCGACCCGGCGGAGAATCAGAACGTGGACGTGTACGGTCCCCCGGAGTGGTTTGAACGTAAGGCAGAGCCGGAAGGACCGGAGGAGGAACCTGTGCAGGAACCCACATTTGACGCGGCGAAGAACCTGAACCCGCTCGTATACGGGCCGCCGGAGTGGTTCGCCAGCCGGGCTGAGGCAGAGCGTGAAACGGAACCAGAAGGGGAAGCGGAGGCGGAAGAGGAAACCGAAGAGGAAACCTACAGGCCTTTTGAAAATGTTTACGAGCCCCTCTACGGGATGCCCTTCCCCCGTAAGGAGACGGAGTGATGGGGCGCAATTCGGGGCTTTCCGCCCGTACGAAGGAGAAACACCTGAACCAGCTTGCGGATTACTGTGCGCAGGTGCTCTTCCCGGACCCGGAACTCCGGGTGCTGTTCATCGAGATGACGGGGAGGTGCAACGAACACTGCAGGCACTGCGGCAGCAACTGCGGGGATTTCGCGGAGGAGAACCCCCTGACGAAAGAGGAGATCTGCGGGTTCCTTCAGGAGATCCGCAGGGATTTTGACATCCGGAAACTGCAGCTCGCGATTACGGGGGGAGAACCGCTGCTCCGCCCGGACTTTTTCGAGATCATGGACTATGCCCACCGGCTGGGCTTCCAGTGGGGCATGACCAGCAACGGCACACTGATCACGCCGGAAGTGGCCCATAAGCTTGCGGAGACCGGCATGAGGACCATCTCCGTCAGCGTGGACGGGCTCCCGGAGAAGCATGAGTGGTTCCGGCAGAGCAGGGGCAGCTACCGGAGGACCATGGACGGGATCCGGAACCTGCTGGATACGCAGGCGTTTGAACACGTGCAGATCACTTCGGTCATCCACCACAGCAATATCGACGAACTGGATGCCATGTATGAGGAATTCTCGAAGGTGGGGGTGCGCTCGTGGCGCGTGATCAACATCGAGCCCATCGGGCGGACCCGGAAGGACCCGGAGCTGCTGCTGACGCCGGAAGAATACCGCCGGGTATTCGATTTCATCACGGAGAAGCGCTTTGCGGGTCCCATGGAAGTCTGCTACGGCTGCAGCCACTACCTGGGGCTCCGGTACGAGCGGGAGGTGCGGCCCTGGTATTTCCTCTGCAACGCGGGGGTTTACGTGGCCAGCGTCACCTATAACGGGGACATCATCAGCTGCCTGGACGTGGAACGGCGGCCGGAGCTCGTACAGGGGAATATCCGGACGGACCGCTTCCGGGACGTCTGGGAACAGCGCTTTATCCCCTGGCGGACGGATTTCCGGAAGACCGGCCCCTGTAAGGACTGTGAACACTACCGGTTCTGCCGGGGGGACGCGTTCCACAGCTGGAATTTCGATACCATGGAACCGAACCTGTGCATGAAGGGGATCCTGTTTTAAGCGGGCCGGGAATACGTAAGGAGGGGGCAGTGAATCATTAAGTCGGAATCATCGCGGTTCTTTTTGCACTTTTTTTTCTGGGGTTCGGCGCATTTTATCTGGTCAGCTTCGGGCTGGACCTTCG
>JAGDAW010000122.1 GCA_017959345.1 Lachnospiraceae bacterium
CAGCGCGTAGAAGCCCGCATTGACAAAGAACGCCGGCGGCAGCCCGGAATACTGGATGCCGTAGATGGCCGAAGAAATGAAGAAATAAATGAAGTAAATGTACATGCACAACGCAAGTACCACCGAAGCGAACTGGATCGCCGGGGAGAATTTCTCCAGTTTCACGAACAGCAGCAGCGTGCTGACGACCGCGCCCCCGATCAGCAGCCAGAACGCAACCCAGGACATGTAGTTCGTTCCGTTGTAGATCGTCAAGTACACGATCGCCGTGATGACGGCCAGCAGCGCCACGATGAGCGTAAAGACAAAACCGGCCTTTGACCTTTCTTTCATACCTTTCCTTCCTTTCATGGAGTATTTGCGGCCATGGGCCGCAGTGGTTTGATCCGCGCCGGAAGCGCCTCCCTCCGGGGCGGTGAACGTCTCCTGGGAGACCCCCGCGGGAAATGCTGCCCGGCCTGTGCAGTCGGAAACCGACACATGACCGCGCGGTTTCCAATTTTGTGGAATTATACCATAAAAGGCGCGGAAATTCCGCTTATTCAGAATAAACTGCCGTATTTACAGCATAATTGGTTCAAGAAATGTGTATGAAATATGATGAATATATGAATATATTATGTACTTTTTATACTCTATCGATGGACAAAAACTGATCCCGGGGCGTCCTGCCCAAGGCTGGGTACGCGCTCCGGGATCCGGCTGTTATTCAATTGTCCGTCCGGGACGGGGTTCCAAGGGGAAAAGGAAGCCTCCGGCCGCTCCCCCGGCCCTTACTCCGGCGCGTGGAGGTACGCGCTCAGGCTGAACAGCTCCCCGTCATAGGAAACGGTGATGTCGCCCCCGTACCGCTGCGCGATCATCCGCATGCTCTTGATGCCGAACCCGTGGGAATCCGGGTCCTTCTTCTTCGTCGTCCGGAACCCGTCGTCCGTGGGCAGGATGTCGCCGGTATAGAAATTCGTGAACGTCACGATCACCGGGTCCCCCCGCTTCTCCGCCGTGATGCTGATCTGGCGCTTCTCCTTCTCTTCGATCCTCCGGACCGCTTCCACCGCGTTGTCGAGGGCGTTCCCGAAGAAAATGTACATGTCCACCGTGTCCATGAAGTCCAGCGCCGCGAAATTGCCCATCCAGGTCAGCGTGATGTCCATGCTGTCGCAGCGTATCACATTTTCCGCGAGGATGACGTCCAGGACTTCGTTCCCGGTCTCCACTTTCCTGTCGTAGATGCCGATCGCCTTCGACACCAGGTCCGCCTCCTCCGAGGACAGGTCTTCGCCCAGCGCGGAAAGCCGGTATTTCAGGTCATGGAGCTTCATGTTCAGGAGGTCCATACTCTCCTTGCTGACCTCGTACCGCCTGCTGTTTTCCGCAATGACGCGGTGCATGACCGCGTTCTCTTCCCGGAGGGACACCGAACGGTTCAGCGAGATCTGGACCATCAGCGCGAAGAGGCACATGGCGATGGGGTAGATCAGGACCGCGTACGCCTGGTCGAACCGGCTGATCCCGATGCAGACGATGACCATGGCCAGCGAAAGGATGTTCATGGCCCTGTTGTACCGGCTGAACAGCCGGTTCTTCGCGGTCAGCCGGCCGAGCGTCAGGAACACGGCCAGGTAAATCACCGGGAATACGGCGGCTTCACAGATGAACACGTACCACGGGTACGGCATCGTCAGGACCTTCCGGACCGGGGTGGTCCGGATCAGAAGGACCGTAACCCTGGACGCGATGTGCTGCACGGCATACCCCGCGGACGAGGCGCAGAGGACGGCCGGGAACGGCGCTTCGAACGACAGGCACATGACGCCGACGGACAGCGCGAACAGCAGCATGTAGCGGAAGAACACGTAAACACGCGACAGGAACATGACTTCCGTTTCGATGCCCTCCGGGACAAATGCGGCGACCGTAACCGCGGCCAGCGCGGACAGGCCCAGGCGGAGCCAGAACGGCTTCCGCTTCGGGAACGAATACAGGAAAATCAGTCCCGCCGCCATGATTTCGACCAGGGTGATGATGTTGCTGAAAGAGACCATCTTACCGCCCTCCTATGAATTTCGTGAACGCGTCCATGAACGGCTTCTTCTGGGAACGGGAAATGTAAAACGCGGTCTCCCCGATGTATACCGTCTCCTTCTTTACGGAAGAAACGTACTTCAGGTTCAGCAGGTAACTCTGGCTGCACTTGACGAAGTAATCCCGGTTCACCTTATCGGCGGCTTCCTTCAGCGTGCTGTATTCGTCGATGTTCCCGGACACCGTATGGTACGTGACATAGTGGCCGTTCACTTCCAGGTACCGGATGTCGGAAATCTGGATTTTGACCTTCTCATTGTCCTTTTTTACATAAATGAATTCGTCGAAGCGCTTCGTGGTGCGGGCGATCGCCCTCCGGACTTTCATGGAGAACGAGTATTTATTGATCGGTTTCAGGATGTAGTCCATCGCATCCACTTCGTAGCCCTGGATGGCAAACTGCGCCATATTGGTCACAAAGATCAGCAGGACGGCAGGGTCCGCCTCCCAGAGGGCGTGGGCGGTCTTCATGCCGTCCATCCCGGGCATCTGGATATCCATGAAGACGATGTCGTACTGCATGGCATACCGGGCGATAAAGGCCGAACCGCTGCTGAACTCCGTGATCCCGAACACGATATTTTCCGTCTCTTCCATGTACCGGAGGCATTCCCGGATCCTGGAACGTTCAGACGCTTCATCTTCCACAATGGCAACCTGGATCATATCTGGTACCTCATATCGATCCGAAACGCGGCATAAAGGCCGCGGGGGCGGATTCCGGCGGCTGCCGGTCCGGTAATATTGAAAACTGCGCCGCCGCGGGGACGCGCCCTCTGCGGAAAAGACCGGGGAGATGCGCAGATTGAAAACCGCTCCCCGGGGTTCCGTGGGATACGCGGCGGTCTGTCCGGCGCTGCCGGGCAGTACCCGGCTTCCTGAACTCCCCGGGAAATGTGTACTCCTTTACCTTTTCTATTATACGGATGAGATGCGATGATGTCAAGGAATCCGGCAGGATTTCCTCACGGATAGACAGGGCGCCGGGCGCACGGGAAGGCCCGCCGCCATCCGCCGGCGCATCCCCGGTTCCGTCGGTTCCGGCCGGACGCACGGGAAGGTCCGCCGCCCCTTGTCCCGGCGGTTCCGGCCGGCGCACGGCAAGGTCCGCCGCCCCTTGTCCCGGCGGTTCTGCTGGACATGGCACCCGGTCTGTGCTATACTTGGGAAAAATCCCGGAAAGGACTATGGGACACAGGCATCGCCATGATCAAAAAACGCCGTTGATACGCATCGCTCAATCCTACCGCAGCAGTAAGGCCGGACCGGCCTTTGTTCCTGTATGCATCTGAGCCGCCATCGGTCTGTCTGTCCCCGCCGGAGCCCTCCGGCGCCTTTTCCGGCGTATGGACCGCGGCCGCGTCTGTCTGCATGCAGGCAGGTGTTTTTTTATGGAGTTCCCTATGCCTGACAGCCAGAAAAATACGTCCCTGTGGACCAGGGATTTCACGATTATCACGATCGGCAGCGTCGTTTCCATGTTCGGGAACGCATTGTCCGGGTTTGCCATGAGCCTGATGGTGCTGGACATCTCGGATTCCACGCTGCTCTATGCCATCTACATTGCCATGTTCACGCTCCCGCAGCTGATCATGCCCGTGGTCTCCGGCGCGCTGCTGGACCGGTTTTCCCGGAAAAAGACCATCTACACGCTGGACTTTATCTCCGCGGCCCTGTACCTGCTGATGGCCGGGGTCCTCTCCGCGGGCTGGTTCTCGTTCCCCGTTTTTGCGGTCTACTGCTTCATCCTCGGCGCCATCCAGAGCATGTACATGGTCGCCTATGAAAGTTTTTACCCCCTGCTGATCCGGGAGGGGAACTTCCAGAAGGCCTATTCCATCGCCAGCGTCCTGGAGACGCTTTCCGCGGTCATGGTGCCGGTTTCCACGTTCCTGTACGGGAAAGTCGGCCTCGCCCCGCTCCTCCTGATCAACGGGATCTGCTTCTTCATCGCGGCGGTGATGGAGACCCGGATCGAGGCGGATGAACGGTATGTCGAAACGCAGCGGAAGACCCGGACGGAAGGCAGCGGCCCCGTCCGGCAGGTCCTCACGGATATCCGCGAAGGCTTCCGGTACCTGGCCTCGGAGAAAGGCCTGCTCGCGATCGCGGCGTATTTCGCGGTCTCCGCCATCTGCGGCGGCGTGACTTCCGTGATCGTCCTCCCGTACTTCAGGAACACATTTACGAACGGCGAATACTGGTACCTGTTCGTCATGGCCTTCTCCCTCGGGGGACGGGCGATCGGCGGGATGATCCATTACCGCTTCAAACTCCCGGCGAAGTTCCGGTACCGGGCCGCCCTCGCCGTCTATGTGGTCATTTCCATTGCCGAGGGGATCTACCTCTTCTTCCCGTTCCACGTCATGATGCTGCTGTGCTTTATCATCGGGATCGGGGGCGTGACCAGCTATACCATACGCATTTCCGCCACGCAGAGCTACGTCCCGGATGAGAAGAAGGGCCGTTTCAACGGCGCGTTCAATATGCTCTCCACCGCCGGGGCGCTCGTCGGGGAATTCGCCGCGGGGATCCTGACCGGCTTTTTCCCGGAGCGGCTCATCATGCTGGCCACCCTGTCCCTCTGCGCCGTAGCGGCCGTCCTCTTTATCGGCGGCGGCCGGAAATACGTCGCGCCCATCTATAACCGGACCGAGTAAGGCGCCGGACGCGGCAGCCATAAGACAAAACGGAGCCCTTTATGGCTCCGTTTTTGCTTATTCTTCTCACCCCGGCCGCATCATGCGGCCCGTGCAGGAAGACATTTTCCGCCTGCCGCGGCTCAGAAGATCTGGCCCGGCAGCTTCAGTTTCTGTTTCGGCGGGAAATCCCGGTCGAACGCCTCCACGTCCGCGTCATCCACATAATAACCCTGCGGCGTCCGGTAGATGCCGGTGACGCCGTCCAGATACCCGGGCGCCAGTTCCCTGCAGAGGAAAAACGAGGCGTCC
>JAGDAW010000123.1 GCA_017959345.1 Lachnospiraceae bacterium
CCTTCATTGTCATCTTGAGCGAAGCGGAGCCGATAGGCGGAGCGGAGTCGAAAGACCTGTAAGCTGATTTAGCGATTCACTCTTAGCTCCCTCGACTACGCCTCGCGCCTGCGCTCGGCTTCGCTCGGGATGACATCGAAGGGTTGAGAGTTGATACAGCGTTTCCCTAACAAAACATGAAGAACCAAATAGCGACGCCCGGAAGGAGAGTGCGTTTCCTTCCGGGCGTTTTCATTGCCTCTGATTCTGGTATTTGTCATCGAAGGGGCCATCTGGATCACCATGGGCATCTCCACGCTCATCGGGGAATCCATTTTCTTTATTTCGTACCTGATCTGCCTGTCCATCCAGATGGGCGCGACCATCGATTACGGCATCCTGCTGAGCGACCAGTACCGGACGCTGCGCCGGGAAGGGCTCGCGCCCCGGGAAGCGCTGACGGAGGCGTTAAAAAAAGCCCTGCCGACAATCCTGACCTCGGGGATCATCCTGATCTCCGCGGGCTTCGTCATCGGCAGGTACTGCACGATTTATTACATTTCCAGCATCGGGCTCCTGGTGTCCCGCGGCGCGCTCGTGTCGGTGGTCCTGGTCCTGACGCTGCTGCCCGCGCTCCTCTCGCTGGCCGACCGGTGGATCATCCGCGTGAACGTTCCCCCGGATCCCGGTACAGACGGTCCTCGTACTTGAAGCCCCAGTTCATGATCTCGTAGAAGACGGGCTGCAGGTCACGCCCCATCTCGGTCAGTGAATACTCCACATGGGGCGGGATCTCGTTAAACTGCCGGCGGCTGATCAGGCCGTCCTCCTCCAGCTCCCTCAGGGCCTTCGCCAGCATCGCGTTCGTGATGTCCGGAAGGCCCTTTTTCAGTTGCGTGAAACGGACCGTGCCGTGAATGCACATTTCGTACATCAGCTGTGATTTCCAGCGCCCCTGGAGCATCTTCAGCAGCGGCGTCACCGGGCAGTTGCCGTCCGCGCTCACGATCCCGTTCCGGACGTTCTCGAGGTATTCCCCGTAGCTCATATACTCATGTCCCATCCTGCATCCCTCCGAATTTCTTCCAGGAAAGCACACGCGCCTTCATGCCCTCCGTGTCCAGCACGCCCAGGGCAAAGCCTTTCCGGACCAGGCTGTCCGGCACGTATTCGTCGTATTTTTCGAAGACGGGGACCTCGCCCGGATAGAGGAGTTCCATCGGGTCCAGTTCCTTCCCCGCCTCTTCGCACACGGTCCGGTAGAAGGTGTCCTCGTCCGCCTGCATCGTGAACTGCATATAGTACGGGCGGGAAGACTGCAGCCCCTTCAGCCCCAGGCGTTTCCCGCAGCGCAGCTTCAGGAAACGCTCCAGGGCGAGGAAGGCATAGCTCCCGAGCCAGGGGAAGAGCGCCCACATTTTCCCGCCGAGCGGGATCATCGGCCGGTCTTTCATCCCCGACTTCGCGAACAGGTCCCGCGCGTCCGCGAGCCTGCAGACCGCGTGCGGCATCAGGTACGGGTACGTCTTCCCTTCGCTGAGCACCCCGTACATGCGTTCCAGGATGCGGGTGTGGATGTCGCCGGCCACGTCGCCGAAATAGGCGGGGATCCGGCCTTTCACCAGCGTGCAGAAGACCGTGTGCCGCTGGTGGTCCACTTCCTCCACCACCCAGACGCGGCCCGCGATGGCGATCTTGTCCCCGACAGGCGGCGGCTTCACGATGGTGCCGAGCTGTTCGGAGCCGGACCGCACGGTGTATTCCACATTTTCCCGGAACACCGCGTAGAACTTATAATTCCCGACGATCCGCTCGCCTTTCAGGCCGAGGACCAGCCCGCCGTTCTCCGTGCGGGCAATGTGGTCGGTCTCCAGGAGGTGCAGCAGCAATTCCCGGAAATCTTCCCGCGTGATCCTGCGGAAACAGGACAGCGGCAGGATCCGCGACGCCAGTTCCGCGGGCGTCATCTCCCCGCAGGAGGCCAGCGTGCTCATGGTCTGGTGGTACAGGAGGCTGAAGGGCAGCCGGTCCGTGCGGGGCGGCTCCACAAAGCGCGCTTCGACATAGAGCTGGACCAGCGCGATGCCCTGGACCAGGTACCACGGGATGCTGTCCGGCAGCATGGCGCGGGCTTCCGGGTGCTCTTCCCGCATGACGAACCACATTTCCGAAGGGTCCCCCCGGCGCCCGGTGCGCCCCATCCGCTGCAGGAACCCGGAAACCGTGAACGGGGCGTCGATCTGGAACGCGCGCTCCAGCTTCCCGATGTCGATCCCGAGCTCCAGGGTGGCCGTGGCGCAGACGGACATGAAGGAATCCTCGTCCTTCATATCCGCTTCCGCACTCTCCCGGTAGGAAGCCGAAAGGTTCCCGTGGTGGATCAGGAAGCGGTCCGGCTCCCCGTTCACCTCGCAGTAGCGGCGCAGGCTCTGGCAGACCGATTCGCACTCTTCGCGGGAGTTCGTGAACACCAGGCATTTTTTACCCCGGGTATGCTCGAAAATGTACCCGATGCCCGGGTCCGCGGCCTCCGGCGCCGTGTCGGTGGGCGTTTCGACGGGCGGCGTCTCCGCGGAGACGGTCTTCCCCTCGTCCGCCTGCGGGTCCGTGTTGTAGAAATGCTCCATGCTGAGGCGCCAGACTTCCCGTCCGCCGTCGAACCGGGGGATCACCGTCCCCCGGCCGCTGCCCGCGGCCAGGAACGCGCCGGCCTCCTCCGGGTTCCCGATCGTGGCGGACAGGCCGATCCGCCGCGGGCTGCAGCCCGCGAGCCGGCACAGGCGCTCGATCAGGCTGAACGTCTGGAGCCCCCGGTCCGCCCGGAGCAGGGAATGGATCTCGTCCACCACGATGAAGCGCAGGTCCCCGAAAAGGGAGGGGACCTCCATATGTTTGTGGATCATCATCGCTTCCAGCGACTCCGGCGTGATCTGGAGGATCCCGGACGGCTTCCGGAGGAGCTTCCGCTTCTTCGACTGCGCCGCGTCCCCGTGCCAGCGCGTGACCGCGATCCCCTGCTCCTCGCAGAGCTCGTTCAGCCGCCCGAACTGGTCGTTGATCAGCGCTTTCAGCGGCGCGATATAGAGGACGCCGACCGTCCGGGACGGGTCGCTGTCGAGCAGCGTCAGGATCGGGAAGAACGCCGCCTCTGTCTTTCCGGAGGCCGTGGAGGCCGTGAGAAGCACATTTTCATCCGTGCCGAAGATCGCTTCCCCGGCCGCGTTCTGCACCGCCCGCAGGGTCTGCCACCCGGACCGGTAAATGTAATCCTGTATAAAAGGGGCATACCGCTCAAAAACGTTCATAGCGTAAACTCCGTATAACCCGGATCCGCGTCATCCGAAACCGCTTCCGATTTCGCATAGCTGAACCCTTCCGATTCCAGAAGCGCCGTGATCTTCATGCCCGGGTGCTGGTAAAGCAGGTCCAGGAGCCCGATGAAATCCCGGATCACTTCGCGCGGCGTGATGTTCTGGTCCGCCCCGATGCGCCCGTACTCGATCCGGATGAAGGCCGCCAGGTCCTCCGTGGTGACGGTCCGTTCGTACCCGTAGAGCCCCGCGTGCATCTCCGCGAGCTTCTCGCAGAGGACCAGCATCTCCTCCGCGGTCAGCGGCTCCAGGCGGATGACGGGCGCCAGGAGGTCCCGGGCGCCGGGCCTGGAGAACCGGCCGTCGCTGAGTCTGGAACGCAGCGCCTCGTAGCTGTAGATCCCGCGCCGCCTGTCTTCCAGCGCCTGCGGGGTCGCGCCCATGATGATGCCGAGGTACTTCGCCTTCCCCTGCAGGGTGTCGTTGTACATGGTCAGCAGTTTTTCGTAATTGTACTGGCGGGTGATCGAGTTCGGGACTTTGTAAATGTTGACGAGCTCATCGACCATGATCATCATGCCGGTATACCCTGCCATGCGGAAAAACGCGGCGAACAGCTTCAGGTAATCATACCAGTCGTCGTCGGTGATGACCATATGGATGCCGAGCGCTTCCTTCGCCTCGCTTTTCAATGTGTACTCGGCCCGGAACCAGCGCACGACTTTCGCCTTCGTTTCATCGTCGCCCGCCACGCTGGAGCGGTAATAGGACGACAGGAGCTTCGCGAATTCGAAGCCGTGGACCAGTTCGCTGACGGCAGAAGTCACTTCGTAGATCTTCCTGTCCGTGGCCGCTTCCAGGGCCGGGTCCCCGGGCAGCAGCCCGGTTTCGCGCATGGCTTCGGCCTGCACCGCGCTGATCCACCGGTCCAGCACAAGCGTCAGCGCCCCGCCTTCCGGCCGGGTCTTCGTGGACAGGTTCGAAATCAGTTCGCGGTAGGTGGCGAGCCCCTGCCCCCGCGTGCCGTGCAGCCGCCGCTCCGGGGAGAGGTCCGCGTCCGCCACGATGAAGCCGCGCTCCATCACGTAATTCCGGATGGTCTGCAGGAGGAAGCTCTTCCCGCTGCCGTACCTGCCGACGATAAAGCGGAAAGACGCGCCGCCCTCCGAAATGATCTCCACGTCGCGGAGCAGCGCTTCCACTTCGCTCTTCCGCCCCACCGTGATGTACGGCAGGCCGATCCGCGGAACGACGCCGCCTTTCAGGGAATTCAGCACCGTCTGCGCGATCCGCTTCGGCACTTTCTTATCAGTCATTCAGATATCCTCCAAGCAGTAATTCCAGGTCCGGTGTGTAGTCCTCTTCCAGGGACAGCCCGTCTTCCCCGCAGAGGACCGCGTTGTCCCCGATTTCATCGAACAGGGCTTCATTGACCGTGTCCGCCGCGATGGAAGGCAGGATGTGGTGCGCTTTCAGGAGGGGGCCGGGGTCCCCGCCTTTCAACAGTGTACAGAGCACCCGGATCAGGACGTCGTCCAGGGGGAGTTCCCGCCGGCCTTCCGATGCTTCCGCCTTTTGCGGCAGCACGGCGCCTTCCGGGTCACGGTATTCGTGTTCCGCGTTTTCGGGAAGCCCGGAGCCCTCCGGGTCACGGTACGCGTGTTCCGCGCCTTCGGGAAGCCCCGTGCCTTCCGGCTCACGGTACGCTTCCGGCATGGCCGCTTCCCACGCGTCCGTCTCTTCCTCCGTCAGCAGGCTGTCCC
>JAGDAW010000124.1 GCA_017959345.1 Lachnospiraceae bacterium
ATTGTGTTTTTTTGAATCTTCGGTCCAGGGACTTTACGGAGAGAGCATGAGATGGAGCTGAAGGAAGCGGCAGAGTCGAAGAAGCGGAAGAAGGACGGGAAGAAAACCGGCGCCGTGCGCAGGTTTTTTGTGCGTCTCTTCCGCGCTGTCCTGCTGATCCTGCTGCTCGCGGTGCTCGGGATCGTCGGGGTGAACGCGTACGTCATCGGGACCCAGAGAAGCCGGATCCTGAAGGTTTCGGACCTGGAAGGCCTGGAGGACGCGGACTGCATCCTGGTACTGGGCTGCGGCGTGCAGCCGGACAAGACCCCCAGCCCCATGCTGAAGGACCGGCTGGACCGGTCCCTGGAGGTCTACCGGACCGGCGTTTCGGAGAAATTCCTGATGAGCGGGGACCACGGTGACCGCTACTACGATGAAGTGGGGACCATGCGGCGGTACGTCATCGGGGAGGGCGTTTCCACGACGGACATTTTCATGGACCATGCGGGTTTCTCCACCTATGAGAGCATGTACCGCGCGAAGGAGGTTTTCGGGGTGGAGCGGGTCATCATCGTGACGCAGGAGTACCACCTGTACCGGGCGCTGTACATCGCGAACGCCCTGGGGATCGAGGCCTACGGCGTCTCCAGCGACTACCGCCTGTATGCGGGGCAGCTTTACCGGGAGGCCCGTGAAGTCGCGGCCAGGATCAAGGATTTCATTGCCTGTTTCTACTGGCCGGCACCCACGTACCTCGGGGATCCCATCGACATCCACGGGGACGGGAACGTGACGGTCGACTGATTTTTCGGTTATAAGCGGGAGAACATGTAATTGCGGATGAACCGGCTGTTTTCTGTTGTATTTTATGTGATGCAGTGGACCTGGGGGCTCCCCCAGAACCTGGCGGGCCTGGCGGTGCTGCTGGCGGAGAAGGTCATGAACCCGGAGGGGCGGCACTACCGGTTCCGGAACGCCCTCGTGACGGAGTGGAAGCGGTCCGCCGGGATGTCGCTCGGGATGTTCGTTTTCGTGCACGAACAGGCGGACGTCCACAACCGCCCGATCCTGGTGCATGAGTACGGGCACACGCTGCAGTCCCTGCTCCTGGGGCCCCTGTACCTGCCCGTGATCGGGCTCCCTTCCCTTATATGGGCGAACGTCCCGGCCCTGAAGCGCTTCCGGCAGCGGAAGAATTACAGCTATTACCGGTTTTTCCCGGAGGCCTGGGCGAATGCCTGGGGCAGCGGGACCGTACATGAGGAAGCGCCGCCTGCGTAAAGCGGGTCCCGGCGCGCATACATTGGACATACCGGTCCCGTCGGGGGGCGGAATACGGACAAAGCCCGGATGCGGGCGGAGGTTTTTATGGCGAAGAAATTCAGCGGGAAATTCTGGCTGGCGCTGGTCATTTTCAGCCTTACGGGCCAGGTGGCGTGGGTCGTTGAAAATATGTATTTCAACGTCTTCATTTACAAGATGTTCCACGCGGACCCCACGGCGATCTCCACGGTGGTGGCGGCTTCCGCCACGGCCGCGGCCGTCACGACGCTCCTGATCGGGGCGCTGTCCGACCGGGTGGGGAAGCGCAAGATCTTCATCGTGGCGGGCTATATCCTGTGGGGGATTTCCATCCTTGCTTTTGCCCTGATCCGGGTGGACGTCATCGGCGCGCTGTTCGGGAATACGGTCTCCGCGGCCGCGCTGGGCGTGAACCTGGTCATCCTCATGGACTGCGTGATGACCTTCTTCGGCTCCTCCGCGAACGACGCCTGCTTTAACGCGTGGCTGACGGAGTCCACGGACGAAGGCACCCGCGGGAAAGCGGAAGGCATCAATTCCATGATGCCCCTCGTGGCCATCCTGGTGGTGTTCGGCGGCTTCATGGGCTTCGACCTCGATAAGGCGGAGAGCTGGACGCTCATTTACATCATCATCGGCGCGGTGGTGCTGCTGATCGGCGTCGCAGGCATCTTCCTGATCGAGGACACCACGGTGGAGACCGGGGTGAACCGGAACTATTTCGCGAATATCTTCTACGGCTTCCGGCCTTCCGTCATTAAGGGGAACGGCGTGCTTTACATGACGCTGATCGCCTTCATGATCTTCGGGATCTCCATCCAGACCTACATGCCCTACCTGATTCTCTATTATACGGTTTCCCTGAAGATGGAGAATTACGTCATGATCATGGCGCCGGCGATCATCCTGGCGTCCGTCGCCACATTTTTCTACGGGCGGCTTTACGACCGCTTCGGGTTCGTGAAGACGGTGTTCCCGGCGGTGTTCATCCTGATGGGCGGCTATACGCTGCTCTATCTCTTCCGGGATACGCCGATGGTGTTCCTGGGCTCGCTCCTCATGATGAGCGGGTACCTGTGCGGCATGGCCGTGTTCGGCGCCATGGTGCGTGACCACACGCCGGAAAATAAAACCGGCATGTTCCAGGGACTCCGGATCTTCGCGCAGGTGCTGATTCCCGGCATCACGGGCCCGTATATCGGCGCGTTCGTGCTGAGCAGCGCGGAACGGGTCGTGAACGACGACGGCACGGAATCCTTCATCCCGAATGAAAATATCTACCTCGCGGCGTTCATGGTCGCGCTGCTCCTGATGATTTTCCTGTACCTGGTGTTCCTGAGGCGGAAGGAGACGGCCGCCGTGAAGGTCGTGAACGACGTGCAGGCGGACAGCATGGAAGCCCTCCTGCAGTCCGGGCAGCCGGCGCAGGACGTCGAGAAAATGATGACGTCGGTAATCGACGGCATCGTGCCCGCCGCAGCCGGGAAACAGGCCGCCGCGCCGGAGGGCGCGGGCCGGCAGGACGAATTCTGGGATGTCTTAAGGGACGCGGAGGCCGCGGAGGCGGCGCCCGCCCCGGAGCGCACGGCAGGGCAGGTATACGAAGACCGCCGGGATGAGGACGCATGGGCGTCCGGAAGGCCGGGTGATGAGGCATCCACGGAACCGGTGTACTATGCTGAGTCTGAAGGACCGGAGGATG
>JAGDAW010000125.1 GCA_017959345.1 Lachnospiraceae bacterium
CACCGATGCCCTGGATCTTATGCGGGCCGGGCCGTCCTTCCGAAAGAACCGGGGAATCCTCCGGCTCCACCGCGACGATCCGGACGTCCGGGTTCTGCGCCTTCAGGTATTCGCCGACGCCCGTCACCGTCCCGCCGGTCCCGACGCCGGCCACGAACACATCGACGTTCCCGTCGGTGTCGTTCCAGATCTCCGGACCCGTGGTCGCCCTGTGGATGGCGGGATTCGCGGGGTTCACAAACTGGCCGGGAATAAAGCTGTCCGGGATCTCCGCCGCCAGCTCTTCCGCCTTCGCGATGGCGCCCTTCATCCCCTTCGCGCCCTCCGTCAGCACCAGTTCGGCGCCGTAGGCCTTCAGGATGTTCCTGCGCTCCACGCTCATGGTCTCCGGCATCGTCAGGATGATGCGGTAGCCCTTCGCCGCGGCGATCGACGCAAGCCCGATGCCGGTATTGCCGGAAGTCGGCTCGATGATGACCGAACCCGCTTTCAGGAGGCCTTTCTCCTCCGCGTCCTCGATCATGGCCTTCGCGATCCTGTCCTTCACGCTGCCCGCGGGATTGAAATACTCCAGCTTCAGCAGGACCGTGGCTTTCAGGTCCAGCGCCTTCTCGATGTTGACCGCCTCCACGAGCGGCGTGTTCCCGATCAGTCCCAGCGTTCCTTTGTAAATGTTCGACATGTTCTTTTCCTCCTCTTGCTCTTTCTGTTCCCTATTTTACAGCGCCGCGAACCCATTTTCAAGGTCTGCGATGATATCTTCTATATGTTCCGTCCCGATGGACAGCCGGATCGTGTTCTGCTTAATGCCCGAATCCAGCAGTTCCTCTTCGGAAAGCTGGGAATGGGTGGTGGAGGCCGGGTGGATGACCAGGCTCTTCACGTCCGCCACATTGGCCAGCAGCGAGAAGATCTTCAGGTTATCGATGAACTTCCAGGCCTCTTCACGCCCGCCCTTGATGTCAAACGTGAAAATGGAGCCGCCCCCGTTCGGGAAATACCGCTCGTACAGCGCGTGGTCCGGGTGGTCCGGGAGCGACGGGTGGTTCACATGCTCCACCAGCGGATGGCTGGCCAGGAACGCCACCACCTTCTTCGTATTTTCCGCGTGCCGTTCCAGCCTTAAGGAGAGGGTCTCCACGCCCTGCAGCAGCAGGAACGCGTTGAACGGGGAAATGGCTGCGCCGGTGTCCCGGAGGAGGATCGCGCGGATATACGTCACAAAGGCCGCGGGGCCGACGACGTCGTAGAAGGAAACGCCGTGGTAGCTCGGGTTCGGGGCCGCGATGTTCGGGTACTTCCCGCTCGCTTTCCAGTTGAATTTCCCGGATTCCACGATGATGCCGCCGAGGGTGGTCCCGTGCCCGCCGATGAACTTGGTGGCGGAGTGGACCACGATGTCCGCGCCGTGCTCGATGGGGCGGATCAGGAACGGCGTGCCGAAGGTATTGTCGATGACCACCGGGAGGCCGTATTTATGGGCGATCGCCGCGACCGCGTCGATGTCCGGGATGTCGCTGTTCGGGTTCCCGAGCGTCTCCAGGAAGACAGCCCGCGTATCGTCCGTAATCGCCGCTTCCACCTCTTCCAGGTTGTGGATGTCCACGAACGTGGTCCGGATCCCGTACTGGGGAAGCGTGTGGGAGAACAGGTTGTATGTGCCGCCGTAAATGGTCTTCTGCGCCACGATGTGCCCGCCGTTCGCGGCAAGCGCCTCAATGGTGTAGCTGATGGCGGCGGCGCCGGAGGCGACCGCCAGGGCCGCGCTCCCGCCTTCCAGCGCGGCGATGCGCTTCTCCAGCACGTCCTGCGTGGAGTTCGTCAGCCTGCCGTAGATGTTCCCGGGGTCGGCCAGGCCGAAACGGTCCGCCGCGTGCTGACTGTTGTGGAAAACGTAGGAGGTGGTCTGGTAAATCGGGACGGCTCTGGAATCGGTTGCGGGATCGGCCTGCTCCTGGCCGACGTGTAACTGTAAGGTTTCAAATCTGTAGCTGCTCATTTTCGGTCTCCTTCTCCGGTTTTGGTTTATATTTTTTGAGTGTATTCGGTTTTGATCTGTGGGGATGCGCGGCCTGCCGCGGGGCGCAACCGCCTCCGGGAACCGCTTCCCTGCCCTGGTATGACGCGTTCCGGGCATGAAAAAGCCCGGGAACGTCTGTGAAGCTCCCGGGCAAATGGCGTACGGTCCGTACGGTTCTGTCCCGGTACCGTACCGTAAAGGGGGGCGCGTGCCTGCAGCAGGACGCCCCAGCCATATGAGATGCCCGGGAGTTCAGCATTCGACAACACATGCGAACGATATTCCTGCTGTTCAGGGTGCGGTACATTTGCGCGCCTCCTTCGTTGAGATTGCGGACACTATATCACTACTCGCCTACTATGTCAATAGGTTTTTGAAAACATTTTTATTTTTTTCCGGCTTTGCTTTCATAGTCTTCCAGCGCCGCCCGGATGGCCTCCTCCGCCAGCACGCTGCAGTGCATTTTATAATCCGGTAGGCCGTCCAATGCGTCCACCACC
>JAGDAW010000126.1 GCA_017959345.1 Lachnospiraceae bacterium
CGGCGGACTTCCACCACCCGGATCAGGTCCTTCGAACGAAGCGTCACGGTCTCCGACGGGCGGTTCCTGCACACCCGGAGCACCCGGTCCATGGTCAGCGCCAGCTCCGAGTACGGGAACGGCTTCTCGACAAACGCCATCGCGCCCACTTCATAGCCGCGGATGGCGTACTGCCCCATCCCGGTCACGAAGACCAGCGGGGCCTCCGCGTCCCGTTCGCGGAAGCGCCGGGCGGTCTCCATCCCGTCGATCCCCGGCATGGCGATATCCATGAAGACCGCGTCGTACTCCGCGCGCGGGCCTGCCAGGAACGCGGTCCCGTTCGGGAACAGGGAAAGCGAAACCTTCTCCCCGCGGGCGTCCGAATACCGCCGCAGCCCCTGTTCCAGGGCCTCGGCGTAAACCGGTTCATCTTCCACGATCGCGATTCGAAGCACGTCAGATCCCTCTTCAGTATGGGAACAGGCCGCGGAACAGCCACAGCCAGTACGCGGGGATGAACAGCCGGATCACGGCCACCGCCGGGATCGTCAGGCTGAAATCCGTATACATGGGGCACAGCGCCAGCGCGGCCATGGACAGGAGGATGACGGCAATGTCCTTCCAGTCCCGTCCGGGCAGCAGCGAAAGCAGGAGGTGCACCCCCAGCACCGCCGCTTCATAGAGCAGCAGCGGGACCAGCAGCACGGCCCGCCCCGAGACGATGCCCGGGACTGCGGCGGCGACATACAGCACGGCGGCCCGCAGGAGCACGCCCGGTACGAAAACGGCGCGGGTCGCGGCGTCCCCGGTGATGCGCAGGGCCATATTGTCGCGGTCCCGCTTCAGCGGCATCACGATGCCGAACCAGCCGGCGAGATAGACGAGGATCGCGAGCGTGCCCATGAAAAACCGGTCCTGGCGCTCCGTCCTCTTCAGCGCCGCGCCGCTCACGCGCGTGATTTCGAAGGAAAACAGGCGCTCCGCCCCCATCAGGGCCTCATATTCCGCGTAGATCTCCGCTTCCGGGATCCCGGTCCCGTCCAGCGTCAGGACCGTCACATGCGGCGCGTAGACCGCGTACAGGGCCGCGGACGCCTTCCCCTTCCAGAACGAGGGATGGTACGCGACCGGGGACAGCCGGACGGTAAGCGCCTCCACCGCATTCCCGGAGGACAGTTTCTCCGACAGGCGGGCCGGGACGATCACGGCTGCGTCGTACCGGCCTTCGGAGAGCGCGTCTTCCAGCGCCTCGTAAGAGCCTTCGAACGCCGTAAACCCCTCTTCCTCAAGATAGGCTTCCAACCGGCGCGAATCCGGGTCCCCGGACGCCGGGTCTTCCCGGAAGAAGACGCCGCCGCGGGGTTCCGTGTCCCTTGTCGCAATGTCCATCAGGTACGGGAGGAACAGCGTCAGGACGAGGAGGACCAGGAACGGCGCCGACCGCACCGTGCGCTTCAGCGCGAACAGCAGGCGGTTCATGACACACCTCCCCCGGAAGGCATCCGTTCAAGATGGCGGAGCGCAAGCGCGAACAGGAGCCCGCTCCAGAGCGCCCCGGTCAGGAGATAAACAAGGGAAATGCGTCCGCCGAACAGCGGGGACACCAGGTGCTGCACGCTCCCGAACGGCAGCAGGTCCCCGAAGCGGATCAGCAGCTCCGGCATCAGGTGCCGGTGCAGGATGCCGCCCGACAGGAACAGGCCTGCCGCGCAGAGCGCCAGCAGGATTCCCTGCCACCCCGAATAGGCGGACAGGAGGATCGCGCCGCAGGTGATCATGACGGACATCATCAGGATCCCCGGGAGCGCGGTCAGGATGCCCAGGGGGCTGACCCGCAGGACAAAGCCGATCCCGGTGACCGCGGCCGCGGCGAGCACGGTCCTGAACAGGCACGGGAATAAGATTTTCCAGAGCAGGTACTCGGCCGAAGACACGCCGGAAGCGCGGAGCCGCCCCACCATGCTCTTCTCGGTATCCGCCGTATACAGGGCGCTCAGGAAAATCCCGCTGACAAAGAGGAGGAACGTGATCCAGCAGGCCGCGTAATTGCCCTCCGTACTCATCCCGGTCCCGTCGTACGCGCTCTCGGACGTGCTCATGCCCTCATCCGTGATGGAGATGGCGCTGAAGACGAGTTTCTGGTTGCTCCGGTTCAGGAAATCCTGTTCCCGCGCCTCGTCGATCCCGTACTTCCAGATCAGGTTCTCGCCCGCGAAGACGCCGTTCTGCCCCGCCGCGAGCATCAGTTCCCCGAATTTCGCAATGGCTTCGACTTCGTCCGCGGACGCGGCCGCGGCTTCCGAGAGGAGGATGGTGCCCTGCCCGCTGTAGCCGTAGCGGATCTTGTCCACGTACCCCTCCGGCAGGATGATGACCGCGGCGTAAAGCCCTTCCCGCAGCCCCTCCATGGCTTCTTCTTCCGTCGTTTCGTCAAAGGACATCAGCGCGGCGATATCCGTTTCTTCCTCGATCATCCCGATGGCGATCCGGCTGAGCAGCCCGCCCTGGCGGTCCACAAGGGCGACACGGATCAGGCCGGCGCCCTCCCGGACCCGGCTTACCGTGCCGAGCAGCGCGAGGCCGCTGACCGCCGCAAAAAGGATCGTCAAAAGAAGCGCGGGTATGAGCCCGCGCTTAAATAACCTTAAATCTCTGCCGCGCATCTTCATGTGAATCAGTTGCCGAGCACATCCAGCAGGTTCGTATCGCTGAGGATCTCCTGCAGTTCATCGATCGCGTCTTTCGCCTTATCGACCATCTTCTCGACGTCGGTCTCCTTCATCTTCAGCAGGTCCGTGTACCCCGAGACTTTCGGGATGCCGTCGCTCTCCTTGATGACGATGGTGGTGCCGAGGTCCTTGAATTCCACGGGGATCTCCGTGGTCATGCCGAAGAGGCCGGTGCTGCGCACCTTCGCGGAAAGTTTCCCAAGCGTGATCGTGGTGGTCTTGCCGCTCTTCTTCATGGTGCCCTTCAGGTCTACGGACGGGATGGACTTCGTCATCTCGTTCGCGGCGCCCGCATCCGTGATATCCAGCTTGACGCGGATGTCGCCGGTCTTCTTCTCCCAGTTGAAGGTCGCCGTCGCCAGCGTGTCCTTCCCGGACTTGAGGCTCAGCTTCCCGGAATAGGCGGAAGACGTGTCCTCGCTGACCGTATAGGAAACAACGGTCTTCTGGTCGCCCTGGCGGAAATCCACGGAGATGATCTCGGGATCCTTCGGGTCCGGACCGACGGTCACGATCGCGCGGTACTTCTGGGCGCCCATTTTCAGCGTGCAGTCCGCCTGCACCATTTTATTGCCGGAC
>JAGDAW010000127.1 GCA_017959345.1 Lachnospiraceae bacterium
CTTGACAACACACGTCCCATGGGTATAAAATGTGCTTTCAGTGACAGGCGATGAGGGTGCACACTAAGCCCCTGTTTCATGACCAGAGAAGGAGAGCCGGAGGCTGGAAGCTTTCCACATGTTCAGCAGGCGGTGAAATTCACACCGGAGCCGCAGACCCGAAAGCGTACGCGTGTAAGGCCTGCCGGGTGGCGCACGTGACGCGCCGGGGAGACGCCGGGGGGCAGGGCGTACGCATCCTGCCGGGCCGCGGGCCGTCTCCGCAAGAATGAAGCGCCCCTTCAATGGAAGGGGAATTCGGGGTGGTACCGCGGATATTGATTCGTCCCTGAGCCGAACATTTCCCTTTGAGGGAGATGTCCAGCCCGGGTTTTTTTATGGGTCCGGGCGGAGGGAAGCGCCGAAAACGGCGCGCAGGAAGGAAACACGGCGGGGCAGGAAGCGGCCCCGCGTCAGCAGAGAAGGAGAACAGGAAATCATGGCATCATTGGAAGAGATCCGGGAGGAAGCCCTGTCGAGGATCCGGTCCGCGGAAGGGCTGGACGCGCTGAACGACATCCGGGTGGAGGTCCTGGGAAAGAAGGGGGCGCTGACCGCGCTCATGAAGAACCTGAAGGACATGGCGCCCGAAGAGCGGCCGAAGTTCGGCCAGATGGTGAACGAGGTCCGTCAGACCATCGAGAACGCGCTGGAAGCCGCGAAGAAGGCAGGCGCCGCGAAGGCGCAGGAGCTCAGGCTGAAAGCGGAAGTGATCGACGTGACGCTGCCGGCGAAGCTTCAGAAAATGGGACACCGCCACCCGAATACCCTCGCGCTGGAAGAACTCGAACGGATCTTCATCGGGATGGGCTATGAAGTGGTGGAAGGCCCGGAAATCGAATACGACCTGTATAATTTCGAGAAGCTGAACATCCCCGCGAACCACCCGGCGAAGGACGAGCAAGACACGTTCTACATCAATAAGGAGATCGTGCTCCGCACCCAGACGTCCCCGGTGCAGGCCAGGATCATGGAGCAGGGGAAGCTGCCCATCCGCATGATCGCGCCCGGCCGCGTGTTCCGTTCGGACGAAGTGGACGCCACCCATTCGCCTTCTTTCCACCAGATCGAAGGGCTGGTCGTGGACGAGCATATCACATTTTCGGACCTGAAGGGGACGCTCGAACTGTTCGCGAAAGAACTGTTCGGCGCGGATACGAAGGTCAAGTTCCGGCCGCATCATTTCCCGTTCACGGAGCCTTCCGCGGAGATGGACGTCTCCTGCTTCAAGTGCGGCGGGAAAGGCTGCCGGTTCTGCAAGGGCGAAGGCTGGATCGAGATCCTGGGCTGCGGCATGGTGCACCCGCACGTCTTTGAAATGTGCGGCATCGACCCGGACCGGTACACCGGTTTCGCGTTCGGCGTCGGGCTGGAGCGGATTTCCCTCCTCAAATACGAGATCGACGACATGCGGCTTCTTTACGAGAACGATGACCGCTTCTTAAAACAGTTCTGACGGGAGGGGCTTCGATTATGGATACTTCTTTAAACTGGATTAAAGCATACGTGCCGGACCTGTCCTGCACGGACCAGGAATACATGGACGCCATGACCCTTTCCGGCACGAAAGTGGAAGGGTACCGGCGCCTGGATAAGAACCTGGAGAAGATCGTGGTGGGTGAGATCCTGAAAGTGGAACGGCACCCGGACGCGGACAAGCTGGTGGTCTGCCAGGTCAATGTGGGCGCGGAGACCGTCCAGATCGTGACGGGCGCCCCGAATGTGGCGGAAGGGCAGAAAGTGCCCGTGGTGCTGGACGGCGGACGGGTGGCCGGCGGCCATGACGGCGGCCCGCTCCCGGAGAACGGCATCCCGATTAAGAGAGGGAAGCTGCGCGGCGTGGAGTCCTTCGGCATGATGTGCTCCATCGAAGAGCTGGGCTCCGACCGGAACGCGTACCCGGATGCCCCGGAGAACGGCATCTACATCCTTCCGGACAGCCTGGAACCCGGCACCGACGCGCTGGACTGGTTCGGCATGCACGACACCGTCTTCGAATACGAAGTGACGTCGAACCGCGTGGACTGCTTCGGCGTGCTCGGCATCGCCAGGGAAGCGGCCGCGACCTTCCGGAAGCCTTTCTACGCGCCGGAAGTCCCGGAGACCGGGAACGGCGAAGACGTCCGCGATTACCTGAAAGTCCGGGTGGAAGACCCGGATCTCTGCCCCCGGTATACCGCGCGCGTGGTGAAGAACATCAAGATCGGGCCTTCGCCCCTCTGGATGCAGCACCGGCTCGCGGCGCACGGCATCCGGCCCATCAACAACATCGTGGACATCACGAACTACGTGATGGAAGAGTACGGGCAGCCCATGCACGCCTTCGATTACGATACGCTGGCCGGCCATGAGATCGTGGTGCGCCGCGCGAAGGACGGGGACGTGTTCACGACCCTGGACGGGCAGGACCGCGCCATGGACCATGACGTGCTGATGATCTGCGACGGGGAGAAAGAGATCGGCATCGCCGGCATCATGGGCGGCGAGAATTCGAAGATCACGGACCATGTGGAGACCATGGTGTTCGAGTCGGCCACATTTGACGGGACGAACATCCGCCTCTCCGCGAAGCGCGTGGGGCTCCGGACGGACGCCTCCGGCAAATTCGAGAAAGGCCTGGATCCCGAAAATGCGCTCGCGGCCATGAACCGCGCGTGCGCCCTCGTGGAAGCGCTGGGCTGCGGCGAAGTGGTCGGCGGCGTGATCGACGTGCGGACGGCCCCGAAAGCGCAGGTGCGGATCCCGCTCGACGTGGACGATATCAATGCGCTGATCGGCACGGACGTCACAAAAGAGGACTGCCTCCGGTACCTGGCGCCGCTGGAAATCGGCTATGACGAGGCCGCAAACGAACTGCTGATCCCGTCTTTCCGCCAGGACCTCTTACGGAAAGCGGATATCGCGGAGGAAGTCGCCCGTTTCTACGGCTACGACCGGATCCCCACGACGCTGCCTTCGGGCGCCGCGACCGCCGGGAAACTGCCTTTCAACCTCCGGGTGGAGGCGACCGCGCGGGAGATCGCGGAGTTCGCGGGCTTCTCGGAAGGCTTCTGCTATTCCTTCGAAAGCCCGAAGGTCTTCGACCGCCTGCGGCTGCCGGAGGACGCGGAAGCGCGGAAGGCCATCCCGATCCTGAACCCCCTCGGGGAGGATTTCAGCATCATGCGGACCGTCCCGTTAAACGGCATGCTGACGTCCCTCGGCACGAACTACAGCCGGCGCAATAAGGACGTGCGGCTCTACGAGATCGCGAACATCTACATCCCGAAGGCGCTGCCGCTGACGGAGCTTCCGGACGAGCGGAAACAGTTCACGCTGGGCTTCTACGGGGACGGGGATTTCTATACCCTGAAGGGCGTCGTGGAGGAGTTCACGGGCGCCCTGGGCATGACCGGCAGGCTGAAGTACGACCCGGCCTCCGGGAAGCCGTTCCTGCATCCCGGCCGCCAGGCGGACATCCTGTACGCGGGCGTGAAGATCGGTTATCTCGGCGAGGTCCATCCGGACGTCGCGGAGGCGTATAAGATCGGCGACCGCGCGTATATCGCGGTCCTGGACCTGCCCGCGGTGCTGCCGTTCGCGACGTACGACCGGAAGTACGAAGGCATTGCCCGGTTCCCGGCGGTCAGCCGCGACCTCGCCATGGTTGTCCGCAAGGAACTCCTTGCAGGCGATATCGAGGACGTGATCCGTGAGAAGGGCGGGCGGTACCTCGAATCCATGAACGTGTTCGACGTCTATGAAGGCGCCCAGGTACAGGCCGGGTACAAATCCGTGGCCATGAACGTACAGTTCCGCGCCAAAGACCACACCCTGACGGAGGAAGAGATCTCCTCCGCCATGGAAAAGATCCTGAAAGGGCTTTCGGCGCTGGGGATCGAACTGCGGAGCTGACCCCCGGACGGCCGGTTTCCCCGGAAAAAAGCATCCAGACGGGGCCGCCGTACTTCATGACGGAGTGCGGCGGCTCTTTCTGTGCGGGGCCGCCGTTTTCCGGCCGGTCCGGGCCTCGATTCCCGGATTGTGCATTTTTGCGAAAGACAGAAAAAGGGAGAAAATATTTCTATCAAATATTCACAAATCGGAAAATGCGTGCTATAATACACTCAGACTGACTTTTCGCGACGCAAAGTGAATGATCTTAAAGAGAGGTGATGCTTTATGGCAAAGAAAAAAGAAATGATTGCGATGCTTCTTGCGGGCGGCCAGGGAAGCCGGCTTGGCGTACTGACGGCCAAGATGGCGAAACCGGCCGTTTCTTTCGGCGGAAAATACCGGATCATCGATTTCCCGCTGAGCAACTGCATCAATTCAGGCGTTGACACCGTCGGCGTTATGACACAGTATGAGCCGCTGAAGCTGAATACGCACATCGGCATCGGCATCGCGTGGGACCTGGACCGCCAGTACGGCGGCGTGACCATCCTGTCCCCGTACGAGAAGTCCGCGAATACGGACTGGTACACCGGAACCGCGAACGCCATCTACCAGAACATCAGCTACATCGACTCCTTTGACCCGGAGTATGTGCTGATCCTCGGCGGCGACCATATCTATAAGATGGACTACGGCCTTATGCTGAACTACCATAAGGCGCGCAAGGCGGAGATCACCATGGCGGCCATGCCGGTGCCTTATGAAGAGGCCAGCCGGTTCGGCGTGCTGGTGACGGATTCCACGACCGGCCGGATCCTGGACTTCGAGGAGAAGCCGAAGCATCCCAGGAGCAACCTTGCATCCATGGGCATCTACATTTTCAACTGGAAGACCCTGAGGGAGGCGCTGATCGCGAACAAGGACGTGCCGTCGCTGGATTTCGGCATGCACGTGATCCCGTACTGCCACAAGAAAGGGGACCCGGTCTACTGCTACGAGTACAACAGCTACTGGAAGGACGTCGGAACCCTGCAGTCTTACTGGGAAGCGAACATGGAGCTGATCGACCTTGTGCCGGTGTTCAACCTCTATGAAGAGTATTGGAAGATCTATACGGATACGGACTCCGTGGCGCCGCAGTACATCGACGGGAAGGCGCACGTGGAGCGGTGCATCATCGGGGACGGCTGCGAGATCTGCGGCACGGTCACGAACTCCGTCCTCGGCGCGAACGTGGTGATCGAGGAAGGCTGCTATGTGAACAATTCCATCATCATGGCGAATACGGTCATCCGGAAGAACACGCGGATCGAGAAAGCGATCA
>JAGDAW010000128.1 GCA_017959345.1 Lachnospiraceae bacterium
AGGCACCGCGCCGATGTGGTTAAAGAAATCCACGGCCATCCCCACCACCAGGGAATCAATCACCATGGCGATCCCGATGGGCTCCTTTAACAGGATATCGATGACCAGGATCGTCACGGATACCGCGATGGAGGCGGTTCCGTACAGGATCCCGAATGTCTTCGACACCCCGATGTTCAGCACATCCCAGGGCCCTGCGCCGATGTTCGCCTGGATGGTCAGGTACACGCCGAACCCGTTCGCAAACAGGCTGACCGCCGCGATCAGCATATTGAGGAGGATGGCGCCCCCGGTCCGGTTGTAGCGAAGTTCCTTAAGCTTCATATACCTCTTCAGCGTGCCGTTGATATCACCCTGCAGACGAGCGGCCGCGGTTCCGGCTTCTCCGCCCCGAAAGTCAGCGCCGACAGAAAGAGTTCCTTTGCCGGTCCCAGCGCGCTTTTCCGGTCCGTATAGAGGGTGCAGAGCGTCTCCCCTTCCCGGACGCGGTCCCCGGTCTTCCTGCGGAGCACGATCCCCGCCCCGGGGTCGATGACGTCTTCCTTCGTCGCCCGCCCGGCGCCGAGATGCAGGCTGGTCCGCCCGACGGTCTCCGCGTCCATCTTCAGGATGTATCCGTCCGCCGGGCTCTTCACCCGGGCCGCGTAACGGCCCTTCGGGAGCTTCGACAGGTCCTCTATACAGGAAATGTCGCCGCCCTGGGCGCCGATCCACTCCAGCATCTTCCGGTAGGCAAGGCCCGACGCGATGGCTTCCTTCACCCGGCGCTCCGCTTCCCCAAAGGGGATCCCGAGGGTCATGCCGGCCAGGTGGGCGGTCAGGCAGACCGAGACCTCGTACAGGTCGTTCCGCAGCCCGTCGCGGAGGACCGCCACCGCTTCCCGGACCTCGAGCGCATTGCCGATGTGAGTGCCCAGGGGCACGTCCATATCCGTGATGACCGCCGTGACGTTCCGCCCGGCGGCGGTCCCGATGCGCACCATTTTATCGGCCAGGAGCGCGGCCCGGTCCAGCGTCTTCATGAAAGACCCGGAGCCTGCCTTCACGTCCAGCACGATGTTCGCCGCGCCGGCGGCGAGCTTCTTCGACATGATGGACGACGCGATCAGCGGGATGGAGTCCACCGTGGCGGTCACGTCCCGCAGCGCGTACAGTTTCTTATCCGCCGGGGTCAGGTTCCCGGTCTGGCCGATCACGGCGATCCCGACCCGCCGCACCTGGTCCAGAAACGCTTCCGGCGACAGGGACGTCCGGTATCCCGGGATCGATTCCAATTTATCGACGGTCCCGCCGGTATGCCCGAGGCCCCGCCCGCTCATTTTCGCGGTCACGCAGCCTAAGGACGCGGCCGCCGGGATCACGATGAGGGAGGTCTTGTCCCCCACGCCGCCGGTGGAGTGCTTGTCCGCGGTCATGCGCCCGAAACCGGACAGGTCCAGCCGGTCCCCGGAGTCCGCCATGGCCTCCGTCAGCACGGCCGTCTCCCGGTCCGTCATGTCCCGGAAAAACACCGCCATGCAGAAGGCCGCCGCCTGGTAGTCCGGGATCCTGCCGTCCGTATAGCCCCGGATAAACGCCCGGATCTCTTCGTCCGTCAGCTCCGCCCCGTCCCGCTTCCTGCGGATGATTTCATACATGTCCATGGGAAAGGTCCCCTTTCACCTGTTCTTGCGTAAACCGCGCCGGCAGGAGGCCGTCCAGCGTATACCGGTCGTATACCAGGGGCGCCGTCCCCCGGACCGCCAGGATCCCGAACCCGCCGTCACAGAACTCCGCCATGACCTGCCGGCACACGCCGCAGGGCGGGCAGGCGCCGGTGATGACGCCGTCCTTCCCGCCGCAGACCGCCATCTTCACGAAAGCCCGTTCCCCTTCGGACACGGCTTTGAAAAAGGCCGTCCGTTCGGCGCAGACCGTGGGCGAATACGAGGCGTTCTCGATGTTGCAGCCGGTATAGACCTTCCCGGACGAAGAAAGGAGCGCGGCCCCGACCCGGAATCCCGAATACGGCGCGTACGCGCGCGCCATGGCATCGGCCGCCGCGGCGCACAGGTCCAGGTCCGCCGTGTCGTGGGGCTCCGGAAGCGGCACCCCGTCGCAGTCGAACGGCACGGACAGCAGCGCGCAGACCGTGGCCGCGATGTCCGCAAATGTCGGCCGTGTCCCGTAATTGCCGGGGCGCACCGGTTTCCCGTATACAAGGAGCGGCACGTATTCCCGCGTGTGGTCCGTGTGGCTGTCCCCCGGGTCGCAGCCGTGGTCCGCGGTGATCATCAGGACGTCCGTGTCCCGCATTTTCCCGAGGAAGGCGGGCAGCCACGCGTCGAAAGCCGCGAACGCCTCCGCGTAGCCCGCGATGTCCTGCCGGTGCCCGTACAGCATATCAAAGTCCACCAGGTTCGTAAAACACAGCCCCTCGAAGTCCCGGTCAAGCGCTTCGAGCGTCAGGGCCATGCCCTCTTCGTTCCCGTGGGTGTACACATAATCGGTGATCCCCGCCCCCGCGAAAATGTCCCGGATCTTCCCGATGGCGTAAACCGTTTTCCCGGCGCCCTTCAGCGCGTCCAGCATGGTCGCCCGCGGCGGCGTGAGCGAGAAATCGTGGCGGTTCGCGGTCCTCGTGAAATCCTCCGCGCAGGTCCCGGCGAACGGCCTTGCGATCACCCGGCCCACCGCGTGCGCCCCGGTAAAGATCTTCCGGGCTTTCCGGCAGATGTCATAGAGCTCCGGGAGCGGGACAATGTCCTCGTGGGCCGCGATCTGCGCCACGGAATCCGCGGAGGTATAAAGGATCAGGCTCCCGGTCCGCATGTGTTCCTCCCCGTAATCCCGGATCACGTCCGTCCCCGAATAAGGCCTGTTGACGAGGATGTCTCGTCCGGAAGCTTCCCGGAGCGCGTCCAGGATCTCCTCCGGGAAGCCGTCCGGGTACGTCGGCATGGGCCGGTCCGACACGATCCCGGCGATCTCCCAGTGGCCGGTCGTGGTGTCCTTCCCCATGGAGCGCTCCCGCAGCCTGGCGTACGCCCCGCGGGGCGCGCGGACGGGTCCCAGGTAGGCCTGCCCGTCGATATTGGCGAGCCCGAGGGACTTCATGGCTTCATTCCGGTAAGCCGGATGGGCCGCGATCCGGCGCATGGTGTCACAGTCATGATCCCCGAACGCCTGCGCGTCCGGCGCCTCGCCGATCCCGCAGGAATCCAGCACGACCAGGAACACGCGCTTCACTTCGCCTTTTTTCAGTTTCTTCCCGCTGTTCATCAGATACCTCACCTCCGGGACGCATGGGCCTGTACGGACCCTGGGATGACCGGGTCCCCACGTAAAAAAGCCGTCCCTCACGG
>JAGDAW010000129.1 GCA_017959345.1 Lachnospiraceae bacterium
AAAGAAGAAGAACCATACATAATGATCAGAGACCAAGGTCTTGAAAATGAGTTCGAACGCGGCGTAGCCTTTATCTTTCTCCTGACTGTCCAGAAAACTTCCAAGGTTCTCGAATCCCCGCGGGACCCCATTGAAGAATGCGCGGTAGATGCCGGAATCGCCGAAATCCAGCCGCCGGTTCGCCGCCCAGAACACAAGGGGAAGCACCAGCACGAGCGCCATCCACGGGCTCCAGCGGACCTCGGGCTTCCCCATGACCAGTTCCTGGTCCTTATGGGAAACGATCAGGCTGATCAGGCCGGCCGCAAATATCCAGATTAATAGCCACCAATAGCTGCTTAACGTCATGGTTTACCCAGCCCTGTCTCCCGCAATCAGCGCCTCCAGCCTGTCCGCGATCTCCTGCGCGATCCGCTCCGCGTCGTATCCGGAGGCGTCCCGGGACGCGAACCGCGCGTAAAAAGCCCGGTCGTCCATCAGCGACGCGACGCGCGCGGCCATGGCTTCACTGTCGTCCACAGGGACCAGGAAGCCGTTCACCCCGTCTTCCACGATCATCCGGTGGCCGCGGTTATCCGTCGCGACGACCGGAAGGCCGCAGTACATGGCCTCCGCGAGGTTGATGCCGAACCCCTCCCGGATGCTGGACGCCGTACAGACGTCCGAGGCATAAAGCAGCGGCCCGATGTCCGACTGCCACCCGGTGAAGGTGACGCGGTCCGCGAGGCCGAGTTCCGCCGCCTCCTTCTGATATACGCCGCCCGCGTGGTCCGGTCCCACAAGGACCAGGTGCGCGTTCCGGCCTCCATCCCTCAGAATCTTCAGTGCGCGGAGCAGCATCCCCTGGTTCTTGTTGGGGATCAGTTCCGCGATATAGATCATGACAAACGCGTCCTCCGGGATCTGATACTGCGCCCGGATCCGCGCCCGGTCGGCCGCCGGGTCTTCCGTACGGAGCCGGGCCGTGTTGATGCCCACTTCGGGCACCAGCCGGACCTCGGGGATGCGGTATACGCCGGAATGCTCGTTAAAGACCTTGCTCTCGGCCTTCTCCGCCTCACTCAGCCCCTTCCGCGCCTTCGACAGCATCCTGTACGCGGTCCCGTAATCCTCCCGGTTCACCGTGAAGATCGCGTCCGTCTTCCCCGCCAGCCACTTCTCGGCCGGGAAATACACCAGCCAGTTCTTCAGCGGCGCACCGCGGTAAAAATGCAGCCCGTGCACGCAGTAAACCACCTTCGTGCCCTGCTTCCGGGCCGCGCCGGCCGCGATCCGCGCGACCATCCCGCCCGTGGGCGTGTGGCAGTAAATGATGTCGTAATGCGTCTCCGCAAGGAGCGCCTTCAGCTCCCGGATGCCGGTAAACGTATCCCGTGAAAACGGGTTCCGCTGCCAGCTCATCCGGTAATCATGGTCACAGTACGGCACCGGCTCGTCCCCGTTTGAGGCGCAGTCGACCTGCCAGCCCCGTGCTTTCAGGGCGCGGATGGCCGGAAGGTGGAATTTATTCAGATGTTCCTTCGCCGTATTCGCGACGAACAGGATCCTGTGTGCCATACGTTTATTTTTTCCCTTCGCGGAATCCTTTCGCGCCGATCACCGCGCCGACGGTCCCCGCCAGGCACTTCACGTCGAACAGGAAGCTCTGGTGCGCCGCGTATTCCCCGTCCAGCCGCGCCTTCTCCTCGATGGAGAGCTCGTCCCGGCCGTTGATCTGGGCCCAGCCGGTAAGGCCGGGCATCACGTCGTTCGCCCCGTACCGTTCACGGGCTTCAATGAGGTCGTCCTGGTTCCAGAGCGCCGGACGCGGCCCCACCAGGCTGATCTGCCCCATGAGGATGTTGAAAAGCTGCGGCAGCTCGTCCAGGCTGGTCTTCCGGAGGAAGTGGCCCGTCCGGGTCGTATACTGGTCCGGGTTCTCCAGGAGGTGCGTCGGCACGTCCTGCGGCGTGGACGTCTTCATGGTCCTGAATTTCAGAATGTTAAAATACGTAATCTGCCCGTTTTTCTTTTTCCCCACACGCTTCTGGGTGAAGATCACCGGCCCCGGGCTGTCGATCAACACAACCAGCGTGAGGATCAGGAAAAGCCAGGACAGGAGCAGGATGGCGACCAGCGCCGCCAGCCTGTCCAGAAAACCTTTGACAAAACGGACATAGATGGATTTCTGATTCACTCGGCACCTCCGGAATTCCCTACTTTTCTTCGTACGACGAATAACCGCTGCCGTAACCGTAACCATACCCGTAACCGTAGCCATAGCCGTACTTCTTGTAGCCGTAGCCGGTCTTCGCGCTCTTCCCGCCGTTCAGGATGCACCCGATCAGCGGCGCGTCCGCGTTCATCAGCTCTTCCACGCCCTTCAGGATATAGCGCTGCCGCGCGAAATCGCTCAGGATGACGTACGCGACGGCATCCGTCTCCCGCACGAGCATCATGGCGTCCGCGAGCATGGCCGAAGGCGGCGTGTCGAGGATCACCAGGTCCGTCCGCGCCTTCAGGACCTGCAGCAGGCCCTTCATGGCGTCCGACGTCAGCAGGGAAATGTGCTTCGCGTCCGTGCCCTTGCTGCCGGAGATGACGGAGATGTTCGTCAGTTTCCCCTTCATGTCCTTCACGGGACTCAGCGCGTCCTCCAGGGAAGCTTTCCCGGTCAGGACGTCATAAAGCCCCGGCGCTTCTTCAGGCAGGCTGAAAATGCGGTTCTGGGAAGGTGCCCTCAGGTCGCAGTCCACCAGGATGACCCCCCGGCCTTTCCGGCTCATGGAGACGGCGAGGTTCGCGGCGACGGTGGATTTCCCTTCGCCGGGGACGGAACTCGTCACCATCAGGACTTTCTTCCCCTCCATGCGGCGGCTGACCCGGGTGCGGATCACGCGCATGGACTCGATGTAATTCGAATGTTCCCGGTTGAACAGGATGTTCAGCTCTTCGCGGTCCGATTTCCTGCGTTTCTTCTTCTTAATGTACGGAAGCGTCCCAAGGCTCTCCACGTTCAGGATGCGCTTCAGATCCTCTTCCGTGCGGATGGTCCGGAACGTGACCGCATAGAGCAGCAGGATCGCGAGACCGACTGCGAAGCCGATCAGCGCGCCGCGCCTGACGGAACCGCGGATGGTCGTGGCCCGCCCGGTGTCTTTCGGGATGCCGCCGTCTTCAATCACGGTCAGTTCCGTACGCCCCACCACGAACTGCGCCACGGAGGGGTAGTTGCGGATGACGGACTGCAGGACCCGGTAGGCGGTCTCCGCGTTCCCGGAGGTCACGGAGATCGTGAGCAGGTTCGTACCCGAGATGTTCGAGCAGCGGATGGTGCCGGGCACCGAGCGCTGTCCCAAGTCCGCGGCGACCACATTCGAGAGGGCGCCGGACGTCAGGATGGACGGGAAGATGGAACCCAGCTGCTCCGCAGTGGTGCGGTTATCGGCGGTCGCAGCGGAAACCGTGTGCACCGCCGCCGTCGCCGTCGCTTCATAGACGGGCGTATACGTCGTGCTCGTCGCGAAGTAGAACCCGAGCGCCGTCACGACGGTCGTGACGATCAGGATCCACCACAGGCGGCGGAGCCGGTAAAACAGGTCTTTCAGGAAGGATATCAGGTCAATTTTCTGGAGTTCCGGGCTGCCAGAAGTGGTCTCAGCCATTCTCGTCCCCCCCTTCCCGCAGTTC
>JAGDAW010000016.1 GCA_017959345.1 Lachnospiraceae bacterium
AAGCACTGTCCTCCGCTACATGAATCTCCACAGCTTCATAGATTTCCCGGGCAGGAGCAGTGCCTTCTTCAGAAGGCGTCTCCGCTGCCGCTGTGGGAATACCTATTTCGTATACGGTCTCTGACGCCGGAGCCTCTTCCGCATATACGCCTGTCTCAGCGGAAACTGCTTCTCCGGCTCCGCTTACTTCGTCGGAAATACCCTCTCCGGGCGTTCCTTCCTCAACGGGAACCGTCTCCCCGGGTGCACCTTCCTTAACGAAACCTGTCGCTGCAGTATTACCCGTTCCGTATACCGTTTCTGCCGCGAGAAGCGCTTCTCCGGACACGCTTTCTTCTGCGGAAATCGTTTCCACAACAGCGCCTTCCTCAACCGGAACCGCCTCTACGGGCACATCTTCCTCAGCGGGAACCGTCTCCGCGGGCACATTTTCCTCAGCGTGAACGTTTTCTGCCCCGTGCGTCTCCTCCGCGCCCCCGATAATCTCCTCTTCCGTCGCCCGGATCGCCGCCGCGAGCGCCTCATCCGTCCCGGCGAACACATCCCGCGTGCTGGCCAAAGCTGCCGCAGGAAGGACCGCGGCCGGCATCGCTTCCGCTGCGTACGCTTCCGTCTCCGAAGGCAGCGGTTCGGGCTCAATGCCCGTGATGGCGGCCTTCATCTCCCGCGCGCGTTCCCAGTATTTTCCGGAATTGTACCAGACCAGGATGGTGTCACACACTTCCACCGCCTCCTGGGTCCGCCCGTTCGTCGCGTACAGCCGCGCAAGCTCATACATCCAGCGGTCGTCCGGCTCCTCATCCCGGTAATTCTCCAGGATGCGGATCAGTTCCGAATCCGGCGCGCCTTTCGCCCGGGCGATCCTGTACTGCAGCGCGAACCGCATGGGGTCGTGTCCCGCCACGTCGCAGAATTTGCGGTAATAGGATTCCGCGCTGCCGGGTTCATTGGCCTTCAGGGCGATGAGCGTAAGGTGATAAAGGGTCCCCCGGCTCTCCGGGGCCGCCTGGTGCGCCTGCAGCAGGATGTCCTCCGCGTCCATGTACCGCTGGCTCCGCTCATACGCCTTCGCCACGCGCTGCAGAATGCCCGGGCTGCGTATGCCGTCCAGGTTCAGACTGTCAAAGATCCTGACGGCCTCGCCGTACTGCTCCTGCTCCACCAGTTCCACACCGGTCTTCAGTAGTTCCTGATACTCCTGCTTCTTCATCCTGTTCCCGGTTTCCTTTCCTACAGCTCCGTCCGGCCTTCCAGCGCGCGGAGCAGCGTGACTTCATCGATGTATTCCAGATCCCCGCCTACGGGCACGCCGCTGGCGATCCGGGTGACCTTAATGCCGCTCGGCCGGATCAGCCTGCTGATGTACATGGCCGTGGTCTCCCCTTCGAGGCTGTTGTTCGTGGCCACGATCACTTCCGACACGTCCCCCTTGAGGCGGGTCATCAGCTCTTTCAGACGGATGTCCGAAGGCCCGATGCCCATCATCGGGGAAATGGCGCCGTGGAGCACATGGTATACGCCGTCATATTTGCCTGTCTTCTCATACGCCGCCAGGTCCCGGGTCGTCTCCACCACCATGATGGTGCTGTGGTCCCTGGACGGGGACGCGCAGATGGGGCACAGCTCCCGGTCCGTCAATGTGCAGCAGCAGGCGCAGTAACGGACGTTCTTCCGCGCGGAGACCATGGCGGACGAGATCTCCTCCACCTGGTCCTCCGGCATATGGATGATATGAAAAGCCAGCCGCTGCGCCGTCTTCTGCCCGATCCCCGGGAGGAGGGACAGCTTCTCGATCAGCCGGGTGACTTCGCTTCCGAAATAGTCCATCTCCGTCCTTTAGAACATGCCGTTGAAGCCGCCGAGTCCGCCCATGCCCCCGGTCAGCGCGGACATGTGCTCTTCCTGCCAGGCATCCACCTGGCGGAGCGCTTCATTTGCCGCGGCGACGATCAGGTCCTGCAGCATCTCGATATCATCCGGGTCCACCACTTCGGGCTTCAGTTCGACCGACACGACCTGCTTCTTCCCGGTCACGGTCACGGTCACCGCGCCGCCGCCCGACTGGCTCGTGAATTCCTTCGTCTCCAGTTCGGCCTGCTGCTCCTGCATTTTCTGCTGCATGCGCTGGGCCTGCTTCATCAGGTTCGTCATGCTTCCGGGCATCCCGCCCATGTATCCGCCGTGTTTCGCCATCGCTTCCTCCTTTTATTCTTCCTCTATGTCCATATCAATCCCGGGAATCCGCTTCCCGGATACCACCTCCGGCGCCGCGTCCCCCGCGGGAAGCAGCCGGAGCCGTACTTTAAACTGTTTTCCGAAGCGCGCTTCCAGGATGGAAGCCACCGTCCGGGTCTTCTCCCGGTTCTCCGCGAGCCGCATGTAATACGGGTCGCCGAACAGGATCTCGATGCCCTCCTCCCCGGCGCTCACGGTGCTGTGGCGGAACACCGACGAGAACAGGCGTCCTTCGCCTGCCACAATATCCTTCCAGGAGGCGGAAACCGTCCGGTAATCCTCATAGACCGCCGGCGGCACTTCCACCGTCTTCTTCCGGGGGGGCGCCGCCCCGTCGCCCGGAAGCCCGGAAATGCTGAAGCCCGCGCGGTCCGCCCTGCCGTCCCCGGGCGCGTCCCCGTACGGGTCCGCGTCCTGCGGCGCTGCGTCCCTTGAAACGCCCCGCGGCCTGCCCGCGGAAGCCGTGCCCAATGTGTCCTCCAGCACCCGTACGCGGTCCAGGAGGTCCTCATAACCGGTCTCCATGGCCGGCTGCATCATTTTCAGGAGCCCGGTTTCCAGCAGCACCCGCTTCGAGGCCGCGTACCGGAAGTCATTCGAAAGGGCGCCCAGCACGCGGATATACCGCATGACCTGGTTCACGTCCATCCCTTCCGCTTCCTCCCGCATCCGGGCCAGGTGCTCCGCGGAGACCCCCAGGACTTCCTCCCCCGGGTTCCCGGTCTGGATCAGCAGCAGGTTCCGGAGGTACCAGATGAAATCCGTCACGAACTGGCCGATCTCCCGGCCCTGCGAAACCAGGGCGTCCACCACGGCCGAGACCGCCGTGAAGTCCCGGTCGTTCACCGCCCGGAGAAGCCCGGAAAAGACGGACTGGTCCACGGCGCCGAGCACATCCAGGACCCGCTCATAGGTGAGCGTCTCCCCGTAGCAGCAGGAAACGCACTGTTCGAGCAGGGACAGGGCGTCCCTGGACGAGCCGTCCGCCGTCCGGGCAATGTACGTCACCGCCTTCTCCTCAAACGCGGCGCCCTCCGCCGTCAGCACGGTGCGCACCTGGTCCTCCAGCGCGTCCAGCGTCAGCCGCTTCACGTCATAGCGCTGGCAGCGCGACAGCACGGTCACGGGGATCTTATGGACCTCGGTGGTCGCCAGGATAAAGATCACGTATTCCGGCGGCTCCTCCAGCGTCTTCAGGAGCGCATTGAACGCGCCGGGCGAGAGCATATGCACTTCGTCGATGATATAGACCCGGTAGCGCCCTTCCGTCGGTTTATAGCGGACTTCCTCACGGATCTCGCGGATATTGTCCACGCCGTTGTTCGAGGCCGCGTCGATCTCCGCCACGTTCACCGACGCCCCGGAAAGGATGGCGCGGCACGTGGCGCATTCATTGCAGGGGCTGCCGTTCACCGGGTGCTCGCAGTTCACCGCGCGGGCGAAAATCTTCGCCATGGTCGTCTTCCCGGTGCCCCGCGTGCCGCAGAACAGGTACGCGTGGCCGATCCGCCCGGACAGTATCTGGTTTTTCAGGGTCCGCACGATGGCGTCCTGCCCTCTGACGTCTTCGAAACGCAGGGGGCGCCATTTGCGGTATAAAGCGGTATAGGCCATCACAATCTCCTGTCCCTGTTAGGTACGTCCGTCCCGCGGGGCATGCCCGCTCAGTCCCCGTGCCCGCGGACCGCCGGGGCATCCCGGCCCGGTCGCCGCATCCACAAGAAAAGCCGCCCCGGATCCCATACGGACGCAATATATAGTATATAACAAAAAAAGCCCTGTGACAAGGCTTTCGTCATATGAACTTTCTGTTTTTGTGTAATTTACGGGGGCGTGCGGCAGTCCCTGTCCGCCCGCGGCCGGAGCAGCAGGCCGGATTCCGCGGGGCGCGCCCGCCTCCGGCCGCCTCCTGCCGAACAGGCTGCCGTCCCGGCAATCCTCTCCCGGACGGCAGCCTGTATGAAAATGTTCAAAAGAAAAACCGCGCGTCTTCCTTCGAATCCGACGAAAGGACGTTACTCCCACAGTTAGCTCTTCCAGGGCACCCTTATGTCACATAAAACAATCTGCTTAATGCTGCTTCGTTCCCGACCTGACATGGTTCACAGCGTCCTATTGCATAAGACCCGGGCGTCAACACCACTTTTGAGAGGCAGCTCCCCCCGGCGAGACCCTCTGTGCGACATCACCCCTGCTGTAGCGGGTTGCAGGTACAGGGCACCGCTATCTCCCCGGCTGCGCGGCACTGTGCATTATACAGGGGGCGGGGGGAAATGTCAAGAGGAAATGCGGGGCGATCCGGCCAAAGTCCGACGTCCCAGTTACTCTATCCAATACCCTTGTGCATCGAAGGTATACACTTTTCCGTCTATGGTAATGGTCGTATTCTTCGCGAACCAGCCGCCGGTGTCGCCATACAGCCACCCTTTGGAATCCTTTTTCCAGGATGCCTGATACGGGTATGTCCACGCGCCGTCCGCGTCCAGCTTCCAGCCCTGCCGCCATTCATCCGCGGCCATGGCGCCGGAACCCGTAAAATAATACGTCTTCCCGCCGATCTTCTGCCAGCCGGTCGCCATGGCCCCGGTGGCGCCGAGGTAATACCAGGTATCCCCAACGCGGATCCATCCGAATGCCATCTCCCCGGAATCTTTGAAATAATACCATTTCCCGTCGATGAGCCGCCACCCCGAACGCACCATCGCGCCGGAGGAGGCGAAATAATACCAATGCCCATCGATCTTCTGCCAGCCGGTCGCCATGTCCCCGCCCGGCTTCAGGTAATACGTCTGGCTGCCGATGGTCCGGAGCCCGGTCACCATGGCGCCGCCGCCTCCGAAGTAATACCAGGCGCCGTCGACCTGCTGCCAGTACGTCTGCATCACGCCGGACGCATTGAAATAATACCACCGGCCGCCGATCTTCTGCCATCCGGTCGCGTAAGGGCCGCCCGTCCGCCCGTAATACCATTCCCCGCCGATCTCCTGCCATTCCGGCGCCTGTCCGGCAAAGCGGACGGACGCGGGGCTGTTCGCGGCCTGCCCGGGGGCCCCGTCCGCCCGGGTGTTCAGCATGTAAACCGCCACCGTATGCGTCCCGCCATCCCCTGTTTCCCAGGAAAATGTATGGTCAAAGCCATGGGCGCTCCCGCACCCGTACGCGCTGTCCACGTCCGGCCGGGGCCGGTCCGCCGTACAGGAGGACGCAAATACGCCGTCCACGTAGATATGGACCTCCACGGATTTCCACGTCTCGTCCGGGTCATACGCCCATCCGCGGACCCAGACGGCCCCTTCCCGTCCTTCCGCGAAATCCAGCACCCCGACGGGGACCCGGTCCGCGGTACTGCCCACTACCCCCGAGTAGTCGATCCAGGGCACCTTCGCATGGGCCGCCCACGACCCGCTCTGCACGCCGTTCCGGGTCCTTCTCCCGGCCGCGTCCACCTGGGACTGCGTCACCCCGTTCACGCCCCATCCCAATGTGCACTCGATCACCTGTCCATCCCCGATGTAATACCCGATGTGTCCGCTCATCCAGAGCCACTCCCCCGGGACCAGCGCGGAGAAATCGGTGGAAAACGCGCTCAGCAGGTTCGCATGGATCCCGTCCGAGTTCCAGTCGCCGAGGCCGCAGGACGTATCGACCGGCGAGAAATTCCCGACCGTCCAGTTGTCGACGATCGCCCCTTTCGTATAGATGATGCTCTTCCCGAAATTGCTGCAGTCCCAGGAGATCACATTTCCGTCATAATAGCCGAGATTGTAGGGATAGGCGCTGATATAGGTGGTCTTCCTGGCCGCCGCCCGCTTCAGCGCGGCGATAAACTCTTCCGCGGTCATCACGACCCGGTGGGAGGCCGCGGAGGGCCGGTCGGCCGGGAGGAGGAACAGGCCGCAGCAGAGCGAAAGGAGCAGCATAAGGAGGAGGCGGAGGGGACGGTTGTGGGTGTGATTCTGATTCATGGCGGACTCCTTGTCCAGAAGTATGACAGCGGACGGGAGGCGGCCTTAAGCCTTACCCCGTCCGTTGTAGAAAATATTATATCTCAGCAACCGTCCCATTTCAATAGGGAACGCTGTTTTTCCGTCCTGTCCGTCCCGGCGCCGGAATTGTTTTGACAAACCGCCCTTCTGCGATTATAGTATAGGCATCAACCTTTTGACGGAGCAAATATGACCAGCCGCAGAAAACGCCTCTTCGATATCATCCAGATC
>JAGDAW010000130.1 GCA_017959345.1 Lachnospiraceae bacterium
ATGCTGAAGTACAGCGCTTCCTTTTCGCCCAGGCCCGCGGGCAGCTGTCCCGTGAATGACTTCGGCTGGAGCGCAGTCTCCACGGGGATGCGGCAGAGGATGCCGCCCTTTTCCGCGTTCCCCACGGTGACGGTGCAGCCGTTCCCGTAGCCCTGCAGGGTGACGGTGATCTCCTGGGTCTCCCGGAGATCAACGTACTTGAAGCCCACGGTGCAGTCCGTGCAGAAATTCGACACGTACTGGTCCGGCCCCGACTCCCGGTCGCCGCCCTTCTGGGTCAGGAAGGGGTTCAGCCCCTTCGGGTATTTGAACATGGACATGAAGCGGGTGCCGTTCCGGCCGTACACATTGCACGCGATATAGCTCGGGTAATGGCCCTTGCCCGCGAGCGGGCCGTTGTTCAGGCCGCAGGACGTCATCTCCGCCTGGTAGAACTTCCCGTTTTCGAAACGGATCTCTTCCGCGCAGGCCTGGCGCGAGGACTGCTTCCGGTTGGAGTGGCGGTGATAGAAAATGTAGTAGTGCCCGTTGATCTCGATCAGGCTGCCGTGGGTATTCCCGGTGCACATCCTTGCGTGGGCCGTATCCGGGACGCCCGGGAGCCCGATGTCGCCGCAGGAGACCAGGACCCCGCCGTATTCGAAGCCGCCGTCGGGCCGGTCGGAAACGGCATAGCAGAGGTTGTGGCTGTTCAGCGAGCTGTAAATGAAATAGTATTTCCCGTTGAATTTGCGCATGGAGCTCGCTTCGCCGAAGGGCTGCGCCTCATACGGGGTGCCTTTCGCTTCTTCGCCCGTCAGGACGCCAATGTACCGCAGTTCATCGCCGGAGAGGACGGTCAGCATGTCGTTGGGGTCCAGTTCGAAGAACATGGGGCCTTTCTTCGTGGGCTGGGAGCCGTCGAGCAGGATCGGGTTCCCGCCGAACGCGAAGCCGGTGTAGAGGTAGAGGCGCCCGTCGTCGTCCTTCAGGCAGCCCGGGTCGAACTGGAAGGGCTCGTTCCGCTTCCCGATGGGGGTGCCGTCCTTGTACTTCACATAGCCGTAGAATTCGTATTTTCCTGCGGGCTCGTCACAGACGGCCACCGAGATCATCTTCGTGCCGCCCATGAAGTAATACAGGTAGTAGCGGCCGTCGTTGCCGACCGCCATGTCCGGGGCGGCGAGGCCGTTCGTGAGGCGGATCCGCGGCGCCGCCGGGTCCTGTTCGCGCCTGTAGATGCAGCCGTGGTACGTCCAGTTCCCGAGGTCGTCCACCGGGGCGGACCAGCAGACATAGTCCCCCAGGCAGAAATTCAGCCCGTTGAACAGGTCGTGGGACCCGTAGACGTAGACCCGCCCGTTTACGATGTGCGGTTCCGCGTCCGGGACGTACTCCCAGCTGGCCATGTAGGGGTTAAACGCCTGTTTCGTTTTCAATGGTTCTTCCTCCTGAAATATATGATGACTGATCGAAGTGCACGGCAGAAGGCGGCCGTTACGGCGTGATCTGCTTCAGCAGGTACACCGGGGTGCAGCACCAGGCGTGGCAGCCGCTGTTGATGATGCTCCCGTCATACGGCGAGGCGTCCGGGTCCGCCGGGTCCCAGACTTCCGGCAGCGTGTCGAGGCCGCTCAGCACCATGCTCCCCCAGTAGGCGCAGATCTCTTCCAGCGCCTCCCGGAGAAGGCCGGTTTTCAGCAATGCCTCCGTATAGTAGTGGCGGATATAGGGGGTGGTCATGGGCACGCGGTCCAGGATCGTCCCGGTTTTCTTCATCAGCGCCCTGGCCTCCGCGCCCCCGGATACGCCGGCGAGCACCATCCAGATCTGAGACGCGGCGGACAGCTGCCCGTTCGAAAGGTAGAAGCCGGTTTCCGGGTCCAGGAAATGCGTCCGCGCGGCGGCGGAAAGATTCCGGGCCATCGCGTCGAAATGCGTCTTCTTCGTCCGGTCCCCCTTCCTCTCGGCGAGACAGGCGGCATACCGCAGCGCATAGACCAGGACGGCCTGGGTGCAGGCGGTCCGGTCCAGTTCCTGGGCCCAGTCGAAGAAGGCGTCCCGGACGGCTTCCGGCAGGACGCGCCCGTCCTTCCCGACGCAGCCGAGGCTGATCTCCATCTGCTGCATGGCGGTCCCGTACAGGTCCTCCAGCGCTTCCGTATCCCCCGTCTCCCGCAGGTATTCCTCCAGGACGACGGGGAAGAGGAGGCTGTAATCCGTCAGGCAGGTATCGTCCGCTTCCGCCTCCGGGGTGTGGAAGACCGCGGCGCTGATCCGGCCGTCCGGGAAACGGCTCCCGGCGAACAGGTAGAGGCACCGTTTCACAAGGTCCGTGTTCCGGTAGGAGGCGTAATTCGCGAGCGCCGTCAGCCGCAGGTCCCCGAGCCACAGGCGCCGGTCCCGCTTCGGCCCGTCCTCGAAGACGTCCTGCATGCAGTTCCTGAGGGTCAGGAGGCCGGCGTCGTAGATCCGCTGCAGCAGGGGCTCCGGGGCCGTGTACGGTTTCAGGGCTTCCGGGGAAGCGCTGGTTTCCGTCACGCAGGAAACCCGCTTCACCGTGAGCCGGTATTTCGGCGAGGTGTCGAGGACCGTGATCCGGAGGTACCGGAAGGAATAGCGCCGGGGAAGGTCCACATTTGCGGGGAGGATGTCCAGGTGCAGGCGCTCGTCCTGGATCCACGACGAAGAGACCCATCCATGGTAGGCGGCGGGATCTTTCGAGAGTTCCCGCACATTTTCCGCGAAAAAGAGGCCAATGTGGGCCGGGGCGTCCGGGTGCGAACCCGTATACCCGAAGGACAGGGAAACCCTGCCGGTCAGGTACGTCCCGAAGTCGATGACCGTGCTGTCCCCCTTGCCGAGGGGCGCTTCCGGCAGGCTTTCCGGGAAGACGGTTTCATGGCGGAGGACCGGTTTCAGGAGCTCCGCTTTCCGGAGCAGGTACGGGTCTTGAAGGGGCGTGAAGTTTTCAACAATATGTATCAGTTCCATAAACGCAAAGATGAAAAGGGAATGCTGTGGGGCAGGCGCGCCGCGGGAAGCCCGGGGACAAAGCGGAAAAACCGTCACCGGGAAAGAAAAACGGGATCATTCACCGGGAACCCGGGGGTCCTTACGCGGTGAACCCGGGGATTCGGCGTGCAGCGTACACCGGACCGCACGCCCCGGCCCCGGATTTATGATAAAAATATATACGTTCAGACCAAAATAAGGAAGAAGAAAAAACCGGGCGGATGTACGAAAAAATCGTACGCCCCGTTGCGGGGATGCGCCCGCCTGTGTTATAATGCCCAAAAAGGAAGGAAAATGCGGATGAGAATCGAAGCGCTTCAGGAAATACTCGCGATCGCCGGGACGGGCTCCATCTCGAAGGCGGCCGAAAAAACCGACATACGGAAGACGTCCCTGTCTTCCACCGTGAAGTCCGTGGAACAGGAGGTGGGCTACCAGCTTTTCCGGCGGTCTTCTTCGGGCGTGCAGCTGACGGAGAAAGGCCAGGCGTTCATCCGGCTCGCGTCCGAGATCCTGGACAGCTACAGCCGGATGCTGGAGCTCGGCACCGCCGACCGCCAGCCGTTTACGGTCTATGTGAACCACTCGGTCTCGGAGCTTTTCTACCGCGAGGTTTACGGGCATTTATACAGGTCATTCCCGGATCTGAAGCTCCGGATTTACCGGATCCCGCCGGAGACGTATATTTACCAGCACAAGGCGTCGTACAGCATGCGCCAGATCGCGATCGACTGCTACCCGGTGAACCGCTTCGCGGACGCGAAGAAGGACGGGGAGCGGAACGGGTTCGTGATGGAGTACCTGCATACGTTCCGCCTGATGGCGTACATCAACCGGAGGAACCCGCTTTCGGAACTGAAATCGGTCACCCTGCCCATGCTGATGGACCAGAACCTGCTGTTCGGCGTGGATCCTTCGATCGCGCACCCCGGCGTCGTCCCGACGTTCGGGTCCGGGTACAAGTCGGCGGACGGCGCGGGTTTCGTCCCGCTGATGCGGATGGTCCACGCGTCGGACATGGTCGGGGTCTTCCCGGAGTACCGGAACCTGCCGTTTGCCGAGGAGTTCAATGAGTACACGGACATCGTGCCCGTGCCCATCACCGGCGAAGGCGTGGAAGAGATCACCTATGAGCAGTGCCTGATCCACCCCGGGAAAATGCGGCTGGCCCCCGAAGAGAAGGCGCTCGTCGCCCGCATCCGGGAGGTGTTCGGATCCCGTGACGGGGTCCCGGACGGCGGGAAGCATATCGTTTAAGGAACGGAGGGCGGTTCGATGACGCGCAGGAGACTGGTCTTTTACGGCGCCGTACAGGGCGTCGGTTTCCGCTGGCGGGCGCTGCACGCGGCCCGCGCGTACGGGTGCACCGGCTGGGTCCGGAACGAATGGGACGGGTCTGTCCGGATGGAGATCCAGGGGGAAGAGGAGATGATCGGCCGCGTGGTCCTGGCGCTGGAAAATGGGCGGTTCATCCAGGTCGAACGGATGGAGTCGGAAACCATCCCCACAGTCCCGGGCGAGCGGGATTTCCGGGCGGAATAAGGGAAAATACGCATATGACGGGACCGAAACCCGCAAAAATCCATATCCTCCTGCTGGCGGCGCTGCTTTTCGCGGCTGCCGTTTCTTCCTGCGCCTTTTTCCGGGATCCGGCGGGTGAGACGATTCAGGCGGACCGGCGGGTCCGGGTGACGGTGCTGCCCGGGGAGGGCGTGACCGTGAAGGCGCAGAGCACCCTGGCCGAGCCGGGAAGCGACGTGGAATTCCTGCTGGAACCGGACGGCTATACGGAGATCGTTTCGGTGGGATACGCCGGGACCTACACGCTGACGCCGCAGGAAGACGGCGTGCTGCTCCGCCTTGCCGCCGTCCGTTACCCCGTGACGGTGCCGGTGCGGACCGCCAGCGATTATGCGCGGGTCACCTATGACCCGAACGGCGGCAGCGGGACCGCGCACACGGTCGTATACGACGTGTCGGTCCGCGCGCGGCCGAATACGGAGCAGGGGGGCGAATCCGGCTTTTACAGGGACGGGTATACGCTGACAAGCTGGAATACGGAACCGGACGGGTCCGGGGTACGGGTCGGGCTCGGGAGCCGCGTGACGGCCGGGCGGACCCTGACCCTTTACGCGCAGTGGGCGCGGTGGACGGACCCGTCGCTGTTCACATTTGGAGAAGACGAAGGCTTTTTTTCGGTCACGGGCTACAGCGGCGGGGACCGGGAGATGCTGGTCATCCCGTCGGAGATCGGCGGGAACACGGTCAAACGCATCGATGACCGTGTTTTCACCGGGTGCACGTTTTCCGACGTGGTGCTGCCTTCCGGGCTGCTCCGGCTGGAGCGGGAAGCCTTTTCTGCGTGCAGGGTGGGACGGCTTGTGATGTCCGACTGCATCGCGGCGGTCTACGACGAATCCTTCTACCGGTGCGAAGGCCCGTCCACCCTTTACATCAACGGCGCGACGGACCCGTTCGGGGTGCTGTACCGCCGGGAAAGCCTGTTCGCGGATAAGATCGACATGCTCATCACCACGATGGGCGAACCCCGGATGGTCTGTTTCGGGGGCTGCTCCATGTGGTACAATCTGGACGGGGCCGCCATGGACGCCGCGTTCGGGGACCGCTTCCGGATCGTCAATACGGCGGTGAACGGCGTGGTCAGCGCGTACGTCCAGATGACCGTCATGCTGGCGTATATGGGCCCGGGGGACGTCCTGTTCCATACGCCGGAGATTTCCAGCCCCCAGCAGCTCCTGGTCACTTCGGAGATGACCCAGGAGGACGTGTCGCTCTGGGCGGGCCTCCAGCGGAACTACGACCTGCTGGCCCTGGTGGACCTCGGCGAGATTCCGGGCGGCCTGTTCGACTCCCTGCGGCGCTTTGTCAGGCTCCGGACGGAGGGCGGCGCCTATACGGACCTTTATACGGATTCGAAAGGGCGGAGCTACCTGGACGCGTACGGATGCGCGTCTTTCCCGCGGACGGAGCAGAAAGAGGAGCTGATGGACCGGATCGGGCTGGACGCCGGCCTTCTTTCGGACCTGTCCGGCATGAAGGAAATGTACGGCCGGTTTACGGAGAAGGGCATCCCGGTCTACGTGTCTTACGCGGCGCTGGACGCGGAAGACCTGTCCGCGGACGCGCTGGAGGGTCTTCCGGGGATCCAGGCGCAGATGGAAAACGCCGTCCGGGAGATGGACGGCGTGAAACTGGTGTCGGTTTTAGAGGATTACCTGTTTGAACGTGCGGATTATTACGATACCTACTGGCATCTGCTGACGCCGGCGGCGTCCAGGTGTACGGCCCTCTGGATCCGCGACCTGGAAGCAGGGATGGGGCACGGCGCGGCCGCTTACTGACGGTTGTCGAGAACGGTCTTCAGGCTGGTGTCCGCGGAGAGCGTATTGACGTTGTACAGGAACAGGACTTCGGTGAACCGGCCGGATTTGACCAGTGCGTCGATGTCTTCATAATAGTAGCGGGGGTCCAGGACGGTGACCCGGTCATAGCCGGGCACCAGGAACGGGACGTACGCGTTCGCGTAGGAGTCCTTGATGACCAGGATCCGTTTCCCGGTGCGGGCGCTCGTCTCGATCTCCACGAGGGGGTGGTTCCCGGAGAGGAAGACCTGGTAGGGATCGTCGGTCGCAAGTTTGTCGGTGTCATAGACGCTGGATTCCAGCGACTGTGTGTCCGGATAGTAGACCGAATAGAAGAGCGGCTCCGCGTCCCGGTCCGGCAGGTAGATGCGGATGGCGTCCGGGCCGAGCCCCGTAAAACCGGATTTCGACTGCAGCGAGCCGTAGAAACGGTCCGCCACGGTGTACGCGGAATACCCGCGGCCGGAGACCGTCACGTGGGCGAGGTCCTCCGTCTGGCCGGTGAAGGCGATGCAGGCGGCTTCCGTGGTCCAGTGGTGGTCCGTGCGGTAGTACAGGAGGACGTCGTTCTTAACCGCTTTAAAGAGCTGGCGGACGTCCTTCGCCTCGAACGGTTCCGGGAGGGAGAAGAAGAAGCGGTCAATGTATTCGTCCTGGCTGTCTGTCAGCGCGTACGCCGGCAGCCTGTCCCGATAGAACGCCACGGCGTTCGGGACGAGCATGAACGAGTAGGAGGGGCCGGGGTTCCTGGCCGCGAAGGCTTCCAGGGAAGCGAGGAGCGCCGCGGTCTCTTCTTCCGGAGGCATCGTGAAGCGCTCGACGAGCATGCCGTCCGCGAGGTAGACGCCCTGGGATTCGCGGTTCCGGAGCAGCGTCGACTGCACCGTGATCTTGGTCTGCATCAGCTGGTCGCGGAACGGGAACTGGTCCTGCAGGTAGCCTTCCGCGCGGTCCATGAACACACCGGCGGCTACATTTTCGGGAGAGAGTTCGGGCGCCTGGTCGAGGTTCCGTTTCTCCGCGGCGGAATAAGCCCGGTCCGGCGTCATGAAATGAAGCACCGCGGCCCCGGCGATAACGATCAGGAAAAAGACAGCGAATATTTTAGCGTATAGGTTTTTCAAGAGGACTCCTTAGCAGGCGGTGCCTGCGCGGCCCCGGCGGGGGTCAGAATCTGAAGTAGAGGAACGGGTTGTAGTTCTCCGTCACCATGAACGCGACGGACAGCAGGAGCACCGCGGCCCCCCCGGCGGCCAGCAGGATGCGGCCGGGCAGGTGGTTCCGGCAGTCCTTCAGGAAAATGCCGGTCGCGGGGATGCAGAACGCCAGGCAGAATCCGAACAGGACGGCGTTCGATGTCAGGTAATACAGCGCCGCGTTGTCCGCGAAGCCGTTCGCCGCGAACCCGAAGGTGGCCGCGAGCGTCGTCAGCATCTGCGGGAATTCCTGCGAATAGAAGATGATCCAGCCCAGCAGGACGAAGGCCAGCGCGAAAATGCGGCGGATGAACGAAGGAATCTTCCACTTCAGGAACACGTATTTTTCCAGGATCAGCAGGAGCGCGTAGTAGAGCCCCCAGAGGACGAAATTCCAGCTCGCGCCGTGCCAGAGGCCGGTCAGCAGCCACACAACGAGGATGTTCCGGATGTGTTTCGTCGTGCTGACGCGGTTGCCGCCGAGCGGGATGTAGACGTATTCGCGGAACCACGTGCCGAGGGAAATGTGCCACCGCCTCCAGAAATCGGTGACGCTGACGCACGCGTAGGGATCTTCGAAATTCTCCCGGAAGGAGAAGCCCATGCATTCCCCGAGGCCGATCGCCATGTCCGAATAGCCGGAGAAATCGAAATAGATCTGGAACGCGTAGGCCAGCGTGCCGATCCATGCCGTCGCCGTGGAAATATTCCCGCCGGAGGCCTGGATGGTGTCGAACAGGCTGCCGCAGAGGTTCGCGAGCAGGACTTTTTTGCCCAGGCCCGCCGTAAAGCGGAGGGCGCCGCTGCCGAACCCGTCCAGGGAATGGGTGCGGGCCGTCAGCTGCCGCTCAATGTCTTCGTACCGCACGATCGGGCCCGCGATCAGCTGCGGGAACATGGTGATGTACGCGCCGAACGCGATGAAATTCTTCTGCGGCGGGAATTTCCCGCGGTACAGGTCGATGTCATAAGACAGGGCCTGGAACGTGTAGAACGAAATGCCGACAGGCAGGGCCAGCTGCCGCACCGGGAGCGAAAGCCCGGTCAGGCTGTTCACGGTATCCATCAGGAAACCGTAATATTTGAAGAAACCGAGGATCAGCAGGTTCATGACGATCAGGAAGACCAGGACCTGCTTTTTGTATTTCTGCGTCCGGCCCATGACCCGCCCGAACGCGTAGTTCAGGAGGATGCTGTAGAGCATCAGGATGACGTAGACCGGCTCGCCCCACGCGTAGAAAACAAGGGAAACAAAGAACAGGACCACGTTCTTCCAGCGGATGTCCGGGATGATGTAGTAAAGCAGCAGGGACGCCGGGAGGAATAGGAACAGGAAGGTTACGCTGCTGAAGACCATAAGGCACCTCCTCTGGCGTCGGAAATCGTCGCGGCATCTTCCCACGGGAGGGGGAAGGGGAACGCGCGGATCCCGAGTTTTTCACGGATGACGTCCACCCAGCGGCCGGCGTCCTGCCCCACCGCGAAGATGACGTAAGGCCCTTCCTGCAGGACACGGGCGTCCTGCAGGAGCGCCGTCTGGTCCGTCCCGTACCCGTCGAAATTCTTTTTCTGCGTTTCGATCCGGGCCTCCGCGGCGGCGAGGACCTCGTCCGCCCGGGCTTCATCCGGAAGCTTCACGACCAGGAGTTCGTTGACGGACATCGTATTGTCCGGCGCATAATAAATGTAGGAATCATAATCGGCGGCGTTCAGCCCGAACGCGCGCTTCAGCCGCATGTCGCCTGCCTTCTCCATGCCGGTAAGGGTGCATGAAGACAGGACCGCCTGTTCGAGGTCCGTCAGCGGCAGGTCGTCCGGTTCTTTTTTCCAGAGGAGGAGCGCCATTACGCCCGCGAGGAGCAGGACAAAAAGCACTTCAAGGGGGAGGATTTTCTTCATTTCGACCGTATCCAATAAGCATTCTGTACACAGGAACGCGGCGTCCGCACAAAAACCGGGACCCGCGTTTTTTCGCGCGGATGCAGGGTTTTCCGGGGCGTCTGCCGCAGAAACGCGAAAACCCGGTGCGGGTTTTTGCGCCGTTTCCGCAGGGCTTCCCGGTGCGGGAACACGCCGGAAACCGTGTATTACCCGCTATTATAGCATGAAAGCGCCGTTTGTGGGGAAAATGTGGCAAAAAATTTTTCGATCTTCAAAAACCGCAGCGGATCCGGGGGTTCCGGAAGAAGGCGCACAAAAAGGCACACGGCCCGTTGCTGGACGGATTCCCGCACCGGCCTTATAATACGGCTACACCTTTGAAGGAGGCGCCCATGAAAGAGTACCTGGCCATTCTGGATACGGACCGCGCGTACGCGGACGGGCTGGCGAAGAGCCTGAACCGGGACGAACATTTTCCTTTTTACGCGGCCTGTTTCGCGGATAAGGAAGCGCTGCTGGGGTTCCTGCGGGAACACCCCGTCGCCGTGCTCCTGCTCCCGCAGGAGCTGGAGGACGAGGACCTGAAGCATCTGGACGTCCGGCAGACCCTCTATCTGACGGACGTGCGCGGGTATACCGCGGTGGATTCGGTGCCCGCCGTGTTCCGCTACCAGCCGGTTTACAGGCTGAAGGAGGAACTGATGCGGCTCCAGACCTGCATTACGGACGCCGGCGCCCCGGATGAACAGGCGGTTTTCAGGACTTCCTTCATCGGTGTGCAGTCGCCCGCGGGGCGTACCGGGAAGACGGGCTTCGCGCTTGTCCTCGGGATCCTGCTCGCGCAGACCTCGAAAGTGCTTTATATGAATCTGGAGCCGTTCTCAGGGCTGGAAGCCTGGTTCGGGGAATCCGCCGAAGGGGGTCTTTCGGATCTCCTGTTCTCCATGGAAGTCCGGGGGAAAGACTTCCCGCTGGAGGGCTGCATGCGCGAATTCCACGGGCTGTCATGGATTCCGCCCGCCCGGATGGCGGAGGATATCCTGAAGTCGGAGCCCGGGAAAGTGCGGGACGCGGTCCTGGAAGCGGCGAAGCGGGAGAATTTTGACGTGGTGATCCTGGATCCGGGGACGGATTACCGGATGACCGAAGTCTTCCTGCCGCTGCTCCAGAAACTCTACGTGCCCGTCGCCCGGACCGGGGCGCAGGACGAGAAGACGGAGCGCTTTCTGCGGTGGACCGAGCGGGTGCGCGGTGACGCGGCCCGGATTACCGAGAAGCTGACGCTGCCCGTGATCCGCACGTTTACCACGGGGAAAGGCTATCTGGAACAGCTGATCTGGAGCGAGATGGGCGATTACGTCCGGTCGCTGCTGGGGGAGAAGGTGTGAGGGAGGACGGGGAAGGATGGATGAGACGCTGAGGCGGTCGCTGTACCGCGCGCTGATGCAGGAGATCGACCTGACGAGCGAGATCCCGGATGAGGTGCTCTGCCGGAAGATCGACAGCCTGCTGGAACGCAGCAGCCGGACGTCGCCCCTGCCGCTGTCGGAGAAGATGCAGTACAGGACGGTGCTGTTCGCGGCGCTGAGGCGCCTGGATATCCTGTCCGTGGCGATGGACGACCCTTCGGTCACGGAGATCATGGTGAATACGCCGCAGGACATTTTCGTGGAGCGCGGCGGGAAGATCGAGCGTTACGAGGGCACGTTTACGACCCCGGAGAAGCTTTCGGATATCGTGCAGCAGGTCGCGGCCGGCGTCAACCGGCGCGTGAACGAGGCGTCCCCGATGGTGGATGCCCGGCTTCCGGACGGGAGCCGCGTCAACATCGTGCTCCCGCCGGTGGCCATAGACGGGCCGGCCGTGACCATCCGCCGCTTCTCCCCGGAACCCGTGTCCATGCGGCAGCTGGAAGCCTGGGGTTCGATTACCCGGGAAGCCGCGGAATTCCTCGGGAAGGCCGTCGCCTGCCGTTACAACGTGTTTGTCTCGGGCGGGACCGGCGCGGGGAAGACGACGTTCCTGGGCGCCCTCTCGGAGTCCATCCCGCCGGAAGAACGTGTCATAACCGTCGAAGACGCCGCCGAGCTGCGCCTGAAGAACGTCCGGAACCTTGTCCGGCTGGAGAGCCGGCCCCCGAACCTGGAAGGTGCTTATGAGGTAACCATCCGGGACCTGATCCGGAATGCGCTGCGGATGCGGCCGGACCGGATTATCGTCGGGGAGATCCGCGGCGCGGAGGCGTTGGAGATGCTGCAGGCGATGAACACGGGGCACGATGGCTCCATGTCCACCGGGCACGCGAACAGCGCCCAGGACATGGTTTCGCGCATCGAAACCATGTGCCTGATGGGCAGCGTGGACCTTCCGCTCCCCGCCATCCGGGCGCAGATCGCGTCC
>JAGDAW010000131.1 GCA_017959345.1 Lachnospiraceae bacterium
GGACGGCGGTCCCGGAAGCCCGGCAGGATCCAGCGGTCCCGCCGGGCATTCCGTTTTCCGGGGCAGGAATACGGAAAACACGGAAAATACGCTTGCAGGAACCGGGAAGATATGATAAATTATCCGGGATACCAAAGGACAGGGATTCGCCCGGACGCGCCTGGCGCGGGAACGGGCGGCCCGTGCAGCCCGGCGCATCGTCCGCGGCGTCCCCGGCATCACCGGATTTTAAACGTATTCATATAAGAGAGGATGAACGGAGCATAATGGACAGAATCAGAATGACGACCCCGCTTGTCGAGATGGACGGGGATGAGATGACCCGGATTCTCTGGAAGCACATCAAGGATGAGCTTCTGGAGCCTTTTGTGGAACTGAAGACGGAATACTATGACCTCGGGCTCCCGTACCGGGAGGCCACGAAGGACCAGGTGACCGTGGACGCCGCGCTCGCCACGAAGAAATACGGCGTGGCGGTCAAATGCGCCACCATCACCCCGAACCGGGCCCGTGTGGAAGAGTACGGCCTTTCCGAGATGTGGAAGAGCCCGAACGGCACCATCCGCGCCATCCTGGACGGGACCGTGTTCCGCGCGCCCATCATCGTCAAAGGCGTCGAGCCGTATGTGAAGAACTGGAAGAAGCCCATCACGATCGCGCGTCACGCCTACGGGGACGTTTATAAGTCCGTGGAACTCGTGGCGGAAGGCCCGGGGAAGGCCGAGCTCATTTTCCGCGGCGAAGACGGCACGGAGAAAAATGTGACCGTCCACGAATTCGGCGGCGCCGGGATCCTCCAGGCCATGCACAATACGGACGCGTCCGTCGCGAGCTTCGCCCGGGCCTGCTTCAATTACGCGCTGGATACGAAACAGGACCTCTGGTTCGGCGCGAAGGACACCATTTCGAAGAAATACGACCACCGCTTCAAGGACCTGTTCGAAGAGATCTACGAACAGGAGTACCGCGCCCGCTTCGAGGAAGCCGGGATCACCTATTTCTATTCGCTGATCGATGATATCGTGGCGCGCGTGATCCGTTCCGAAGGCGGCTTCATCTGGGCCTGCAAGAACTATGACGGCGATGTGATGAGCGATATGGTGGCCACGGCGTTCGGCTCCCTGTCCATGATGACGTCGGTCCTGCTGTCCCCGGAAGGGTATTATGAATACGAGGCGGCGCACGGGACGGTGCAGCGCCATTACTACGCCTATCTGAAGGGGCAGGAGACTTCCACGAACCCCATCGCGACCATTTTCGCGTGGACCGGGGCCCTCAGGAAGCGCGGCGAGCTGGACGGGATCCCGGAACTGATGCGTTTCGCGGACCTGCTGGAGAAAGCGTCCATCGATACGGTAGAGAGCGGCGTGATGACGAAGGACCTTGCGCTCCTTTCCACGCTGGAGAACAAGAAGACGGTGAATTACAAGGAATTCATGGCGGAGATCCGGAAGAACCTGGAAGAAGCCCTGGCATCCTGCTGAGCCCGTCACGGCATTTGTGTATGGATCTGACCGGTTACAGGGTGGTCCTTGCGTCGCGTTCCCCCAGGCGGCGGGAACTGCTTTCGAGGATCACGAAGACATTTGAAGTGCGCCCCGCAGGCGGGGAGGAAGACGTCGGGGAGAAGCGGCCGGACCTGCTGGTGCAGATGCTTTCCCTGCAGAAGGCGGAGGAAGTGTACCGCCGCCTGGTGGAATCGCCCGGGCATACGGCGGAGATGCCTTCGCAGGGTGCGGGGGATGCGATACAGCCGGCGGACACAAGGCCGCTGCTGGTGATCGGTTCGGATACCGTGGTGGTCCTGGAGGACCGGATCCTCGGGAAGCCCGCGGACGAGGCGGACGCGTTCCGGATGCTCCGTTTGCTTTCCGGCAGGACCCACGCGGTCTATACCGGGGTGACGCTGATGACCGCCGAGAAGACCAGGACCTTTTTCGAGCGGACGGACGTCACGGTCTACCCGCTTTCGGATGAGGAGATCCGGGCGTATATCGCGACCGGGAGCCCCATGGATAAGGCGGGGGCGTACGGGATCCAGGATGATTTCTCGAGGCATATCAGATGCATCTGCGGGGATTATACGTCCGTGGTCGGATTCCCGGTGGGGCGTGTCTACCAGCAGATCCGGAAGCTTGGAAACGGCGGATGAACAGATCATAGAGAGAAGGGGACGGCATCAGACCGTCCCTTTTTCACGCCGGAAATCGGTCATTATTCATAAATCGGATGCGCATTTTCTCTTGACATCGGGGATTATTCACAGTATGATTATATCAGGGTAAAGAGACTTCTTCCACGGCAAGCTCGCTTGCCAGTCGGAGAAAGGCTTATTTACCCGCCCCACATGGAGCACGGAGCGGAGACTGATCTCCACGGGCGTGCGGAAGGTCCGCGAAGGCAAAGTGAGTAAAGGGCA
>JAGDAW010000132.1 GCA_017959345.1 Lachnospiraceae bacterium
GCCTCCGGCTTCCCGCCTCACGCGGTCCCGGGGGCTTAAAAGCATGCTCAGTTCTCCCGCCTCACGCGTTCCCGAGCGTCTTCAGGATCTCCGCGGGGCGTTCCCCGTCCCGGATCCCGCTCCCCCGCGCGAACACAGAGCACGGCGCCGTAAAGCACAGCGGCGAGAGGTCCGCCTGGGTCACCTGCCCGCCCGCTTCCCGCACGATCAGCGAACCCGCGGCGTAATCCCAGGGCGAGAGGCGCATTTCAAAGAAGATCTCCGCCCGCCCCATGGCGATATCGCAGAGGTCCAGCGCCGCCGAACCCGAGCGGCGGATGTCCAGCCCGTTCCGGCAGTACGCCTCCGCGACGCGGAAGGAAAGCGCCGTCAGCGCTTCATAATACGGGGAAGTCCCGAACAGCACCACGGATTCCCGGAGCGGCCGCCCGGAGACCCGGATCCGCTTCCCGTTCATCCGCGCGCCCATGCCGGCCGCGGCCGTAAACATTTCATCCAGATAGGGGTTGTACACAACGCCGATCACCGGCACGGCATCCTGCAGCAGCGCCACCGAAACCGCGCTCTCCCGGTAATCCCGGATGAAGTTCATCGTGCCGTCGATGGGGTCCGCGACGAAGCTGAAGCCCTTCAGGATATCCCCGTGGACGTCCTCTTCCTCCCCCACGAACACGGCGCCGGGAAGCAGCCCGGTCAGCGTCTCCTTCAGGTATTCCTGGTTCTGCCGGTCATAGAACGTCACGAAATTCCCGTGGCCTTCCTTCTGCTCCACAAACGCCCGTTCCCGGTCCGCGCCGCGCATCAGCGCCCCGCAGTGCCGGACCGCGTCTTCGATTTTCCGCGTCAGCCGTTCCGGGTCCATCACGGGTTCACGATTCCTTCTATAATATGGCCCGCGTAGGCGATCGAAAGCATCACCGCGATAAAACCGACGATGAGCACGACCAGCAGGACCGTATGTTTCAGTTTCTCCCTGTCCATAATCCCCCCTTCGTAAATTACGCGATGTCCTCCACGCGGACGGACGCCATGCGCTGGTCCGTCAGCGGTTTATCGCTCCAGTTCCGGCGGACCGACACGATCCGGTCCGCGGCTTCCATCCCGGAAGTCACTTTCCCGAACGCCGCGTACGAGCCGTCGAGATGGGGCGCGTCCGCCACCATGATGAAGAACTGGGAACCGGCGGAGTCCGGGTCCATGGACCGCGCCATGGAGAGGACGCCGCGGGTATGCTTTAAGGGGTTCGGGACCCCATTGGCGGCAAATTCGCCCTTGATCGTATGGCCCGGGCCGCCCATGCCGGTGCCCGTCGGGTCTCCGCCCTGGATCATGAAGCCCGGGATCACCCGGTGGAAGATCAGCCCGTCATAGAACCCCGCGTTCGCGAGGGCCTCAAAATTCGAAACGCTGAGCGGGGCAATGTCTTCGTAAAGCTCACCGGTCATGACGTCCCCGTTCTCCATGGTAATGGTAAATCTCTTCATCTCCGCACCGTCCTTTCGCCGTCTTTTTTATCTGTGTCCCTACACGACCTGCAGGATATAGAATTTCAGGTAATCCGTCTCCGGCACGTTCAGCAGGACCGGGTGGTCCTTCGCCTGCTGCCGCGCCTCCGCCATCCGGAGCTCCACCCCCGCGTCCCGCGCCGCTTCGCGCAGCATCCCGAGGAAGCGTTCGTGGGGCATAAAGTGGCTGCAGGAGGCCGTGGCAAGGAACCCGCCCCGCGGCAGCAGCCGCATGGCTTTCATATTGATCTCCTTATAGCCGCGCTCCGCCTGCCCGGCCGTCTTCCGGGACTTCGTAAACGCCGGCGGGTCCAGGATCACCAGGTCGTACGGGTGACGCCCTTCCGCCGCAAGTTCCGTGAGATAATCGAATACGTCCGCCTTCACGAAGCGGACCTGCCCCGACAGGCCGTTGAGCGCTGCGTTCCGCTCCGCCATCTCGATGGCGCCCGCCGAGATATCCACCGCCGTCACCGACGCCGCGCCGCCCGCCGCCGCGTTCAGCGCGAAGGAGCCGGTGTGCGTAAAACAGTCCAGCACGTGTTTCCCGCGGGCAATGTCGCGGACCGCCCGCCGGTTGTATTTCTGGTCCAGGAAGAAGCCGGTCTTCTGGCCGTTCTCCACGTCCGTGTAATAGGAAATGCCGTTCTCCCGGATCACCGTGACCGGCGATTCCGGCAGGGCCTTCCCGGGCAGCGGGTACCAGCCTTTCTCCGCCGGCAGCCCTTCCAGCGCCCGGATGCCGCCCTCGTTCCGCTCGTAAAGCCCCCGGACGGGCGTGCCGCCCGCTTCCAGTTCCTCCACGACCAGGCGGTAGACCAGGCCTTTCACCTGCTCCATCCCGTACGACAGCACCTCCGCGGACAGCAGGTCCCGGAAGAGGTCCACCGTCAGCCCCGGGAAGCCGTCCGCTTCCCCGAAAATGAGCCTGCAGGCCGGGAAATCCGCGCCCATGACCGTCCGCCGGTAGTCGACCGCGTATTTCACGCGGCGCTTCCAGAACGCTTCGTCAAACCGGTCGTTCGCGTTCCGCGAGAGGATCCGCACCGTGATGCGGCTCTTCGCGCTGTAAAAGCCGGAGCCGTAATATTTCCCGTTTTCGGCGCACACGTCCACGACGGACCCGTTCGGCAGCCGGTCTTCCGGGAACGGCGCCCCGGCCATGCCGGAAAAGGGGATCCCCTCCCCGCCGCTGCCCATGGCGCCGGACACGTCCGTCCCGTACACCCACGGATGGCCGGTCTCCAGCCACCGCGCGCCTTTCTTCGTCACAATGATTCTTGCGTAAGGTCTGTCCGTCTTCATACCAGTCCGGGTGTCCGTCCCCCTCCCGCCTGCGGTTCCGCGCCGGTCGCCCGGGTGTCCGTACGGCGGTTTTTCTGCTGTCGGTCCTGTCCCGGGTTCCGCGCCGGGTGCCCGTCCCGCCTGCCCGCCCCTTTCAGGAACGCCAGCACGATCAGCACCTGCGAAGGCAGGTAGAAAATCCACGTCAGCGCGGCGGCGGTGCGGATCAATGAGTAGGGCAGCCCCCAGGATCCCCCCATGCCGTTCAGCCCTACGGTGATGTCGCAGAACAGGAACAGCACGAACCCGAAGCCGGCCGCCGGGGCGCCCTGGAGGAAGCTCTCGAGCAGGTTGCATAACAGGTTTATTATATAAAAAAGAGCGAGATAAATCAATACCATGCGCACCCCGATTTGCGCGCAGACCAGGAAGGAAATGCCGGTCAGCGCGAGCCGGAGGAGCACCGAAAACCGCAGACGCGCGGGTTCGCGGGCGAAGAGCCGCGCGGCGTGGAACAGCTGCGCGGCGGAGAAAACGCCCACCGCAAGTTCATAGTCCGCATCCCGGATCACCAGGAAGTAATCCGCGATACAGGTAAAGACCATGGCCAGCACCAGGAAAATGTCCGGGCGCCGCCGGAAAACGCACGCGAGGACCACGCTCTCCGCCAGGCACAGCACGATGGAGGCGTACCGGGTCTCCGGGTACGCGTGCCCCGAAAAGAGCCCGAATACGATCACGGAAAAGAGCACGGCCTCCGCCAGCACGAACGCCGCAGCTTCGATCCATAGCGCTGTCTTTTTCCCGTTCCGTCCCATGCCGTGCCCGCTCCTTTCCCGCTGCCGAAAATATAGATGATAGTATAGCATATTGCGGGCGCCGAAAAAAGGGCGGGCGGCGCATTTTTCGCCATTTTCCGCACCGGGCAGGGCGGGGGCAGGCCCGCCGGACCCGCGGGCGGGCTATCTTCGCGGACAGCCGCCGTCCCCCTTGACGGAAGCGCCAGAATGTGTTAAACTTTTGACACAGCGGGCGGACAGTCCGCAATAAACCACAGGAGAACAGAAAACATGGCAAACCGTATTGTGCTGAACACGATTTCCTACCATGGCCACGGCGCCATCGAAAACATTGTCCCGGAGCTGACCGCCCGCGGATATAAGAAGGTCTTCGTCGCGTCCGACGCGGACCTGATCCGCTTCGGCGTCACGAAGAAGGTCACGGACCTGCTGGACGCCGCCGGCATCGAATACTGCATCTACAGCGACATCAAGCCGAACCCGACCATCGAGAACGTCCAGAACGGCGTCGCCGCCTTTAAGGCCGCCTGCGCGGATTCCATCGTTGCCATCGGCGGCGGTTCCGCCATGGACACCTCCAAGGCCATCGGCATCATCATCAACAACCCCGAATTCGCGGACGTCCGCTCCCTGGAAGGCGTCGCGCCCACGAAGAAGCACGCGGTCTTCACCATCGCCGTGCCCACCACCGCCGGCACCGCCGCGGAAGTCACCATCAACTACGTCATCACCGACGTGGAGAAGAAGCGCAAATTCGTCTGCGTGGACACGAACGACATCCCCGAGATCGCCGTCGTGGACCCGGATATGATGTCCACCATGCCGAAGGGCCTGACCGCCGCGACCGGCATGGACGCCCTGACGCACGCCATCGAAGGCTACATCACGAAGGGCCACAATGCCATCTCCGACATGTTCCACCTGGAAGCCATTAAGCTGATCGCGAAGAACCTGCGCGCCGCCGTGCAGAACGATCCCGAAGGCCGCGAAGGCATGGCGCTCGGCCAGTACATCGCCGGCATGGGCTTCTCGAACGTAGGTCTCGGCATCGTCCATTCCATGGCGCACGGCCTGTCCGCGCTCTATGACACGCCGCACGGCGTCGCCTGCGCGATCCTGCTGCCCGTGGGCCTTGAATACAACAAATGTGTCTCCGGCGAGCGCTACCGCGCCATCGGCAAGGCCATGGAAGTGCCGTACATCGACACCATGAACGACGCGGACGCGGCGGACGCCACGATCGCGGCGGTGAAGAAGCTCTCCGCGGACGTGGGCATCCCCGCGAACCTGCACGGCATCCTGAAGGAAGAAGACATCGCGTTCCTGACCGAATCCGCGTACGCGGACGCCTGCTGCCCGGGCAACCCGAGGGATACGAACCTCGAGGAGATCGCGGCGCTGTACAGGAGCCAGCTGTAACATACGGGTACACACCCTTCAAAGACGGAACGGCGCCGGGTAATACGACCCGGCGCCGCGTTGTATCTTCAGGTATCCGGAAGGATCAGAACTTCGGAAGCTTCGCGATGCTCTTCGCGATCTCCTCATCCGTGGGGATGACGTCCGTCATGGTGCCGTTGTGGAACTGCTCATACGCGACCAGGTCGAAATAGCCGGTGCCGGTCAGGCCGAAGACGATGGTCTTCTCTTCCCCGGTCTCCCTGCACTTCAGGGCTTCGTCGATGGCCACGCGGATGGCGTGCGCGCTCTCCGGGGCCGGCAGGATGCCTTCCACGCGGGCGAACTGCTCCGCCGCCGCGAAGACGGACGTCTGCTCCACCGCGACCGCTTCCATATACCCGTCGTGGTAAAGCTGCGAAAGCACCGGGCTCATGCCGTGGAAACGGAGGCCGCCGGCGTGGTTCGCGGACGGGATGAAGCTGGAACCCAGCGTGTACATTTTCGCGAGCGGGCAGATCATGCCGGTGTCGCAGAAGTCGAACGCATAGGTGCCGCGCGTAAAGCTGGGGCAGCTTGCCGGTTCGACCGCGATGATGCGGTAGTCCGCTTCGCCCCGCAGCTTCTCGCCCATAAACGGGGAGATCAGGCCGCCCAGGTTCGACCCGCCGCCGGCGCAGCCGATGATGATGTCGGGCTTAATATCGTATTTTTCGAGCGCTTTCTTCGTCTCCAGGCCGATGATGCTCTGGTGCAGCAGCACCAGGTTCAGCACGGA
>JAGDAW010000133.1 GCA_017959345.1 Lachnospiraceae bacterium
ACTTCGTACGCCGGCTCATCCCTTAAAGTCCGGACAGTACCCAGGATCTGTCATTTCGCGCTTCGTACGCCTGGGCCAACCCTGTAAACCCGGGTCTTTCCTGTCTTTTCCCGTTCCCGCGCTTCCTGCCCGGTAAAGCTAGCTTTCCTCTCCTACCTTCCCAGCAGCCCTTCCCCGGATGCCGCGGCGTCGATCTCCTGCTGCGACCTGCGCGCCGCCTCCTCCGCCTCCTGCCTTGCGGCATCGGCCTGGGCCCTCGACGCCTCCGCGATGGACGCGGCCTCCGCCGCGGACACCGAATGCCACTCGATCGGGCGGAACACGCCGGCGAAATCCTCATAGAGGTGCATCTGGTTCGCCATCGTCTGCGCCCAGAGGAAATAGAAATCCTTGCTGTAATGCGCGTGGTCCGCGGAATTGATGTACTTGAAATCCGCGTAGTCCGAAGCGGACACGTAGATGCAGCCGGTCTCCGCGCACACCTCGCGGATGCGGGCGTTGAAATCCGGGATCATGAAGTAGCGCCAGAAATACGGCGACGCCTCGTCCGGCACCGGCAGGATCTCCGACAGGTAGATGGTGGAATACGGGTTGATGGCCCGGTACTCATTGACCAGTTTGATGTAGTCCGCCTTGAAGTTAAAGCTGTTCCCGTCGTAATACCCGATGTCGTTCAGGCCCATGACGAACAGCGTCTTATACCGCTGCAGGGCCGCCACGTCCTTATAGAGCAGCGTCCCGGTGACGGGGTTCGGCTCGTTCAGCATCTTCCCGACCGACGCGCCGTTCATGTAGAACACCTGGTGGCCGGCTTCAAAGATCCCGCAGTCCGACGCGTTCTTCGCGCGGGAATTCCCGAGGATAGCGCAGCCCGAGAAAATGGCGCGGATGTACGGGATATCCGTATCGTCCAGCCCGTAGGAGACTTCGAACGGCACGAGGTGCGACCCGCCGAGCGGGGCCTTCAGCACCGCCATCTGCGCGTCCCAGGACGCCTGCGCCACGGAGGACTCATAGATGGACTCCTGGATGGACGCGGCAATGCTGTTCTCCTCCTCGATGCTGGAGACGATCATGGACTGCACCACGGATTCGGATTCCCAGATGGAACGGTTGATCGATTCCCGGATCCGGATGCTCTCGTCGATGATGCTCTGGTCGATGGACCGCATGGCGTTCACCATCCGCGCCCCGCCGATGTCCTCCATGGACTTCAGCACCTCCGACACGGTGCGGTCCGCCCGGACCGGCGCCGTGGTCCCGCCCGACGCGGCGGACGGCGAGGTGAAGCCCCATACCAGCAGCAGCGCCAGGGCGGCCGTCAGCACCACCCCGAAGTATCTTGAAGCTCTGATCTTTTTCTTCTCAGACATTTTTCTCTCCCACAATGTTGTTGACCCAGATATTCTGCCGCAGCATGACGTACCCGATCACGGTCTTGATGATGTCCAGCAGGCTGACCAGCACCAGGAGCGGGATGACGCCGATCCCGGTGAAACGGCTCAGCAGCAGGGCCGCCGGGACGGACACCGCCCAGACGAAACCGCTGTCGAACAGGAAGGTGATCACGGTCTTCCCGCCGGACCGCAGCGTGAAATAAGAAGCGTTGTTAAAGCTGTTCACCGGCGCGAACAGCGCGTAGACGACCAGCATCCCGGCGGCCAGGGCCTTCACCTCCGGCCCGGTTTCGTAAACCTCCGGGAACACATGGGACAATGCGAGCGTCATCATCATGGTGACCAGGCTGAACATCAGGCTCAGGAAGATCATTTTGTTGTCCAGACGCTTCGCTTCCGCGAGCTGGCCAGACCCGAGCCGCTGCCCCACCAGGATCCCGATGGAGACGCCGGTCGCGAGGTAGATCGTGTTCAGCACATTGGACACGGTCTGGGAAATGTTCATGGCCGCCACCGCGTCCAGTCCCCGGGTGGAATAGCACTGGGCGAGCGTCGCCATGCCGGAAGACCAGAGGGCTTCGTTCAGAAGGAGCGGGATGCCCTTCGTCACATAGCCCGCCATATGGGTCTTCTCCACGAGGAAGGTGCGGTACAGCCCGGACACCCATGGGTGCTTCGTGCTGTGCGTATGCGTATAAATGAGCAGGATCAGGAGTTCCGCGTAACGCGAAACCGCGGTCGCGAGCGCCGCGCCGCGCACCCCGAGCGCGGGGAAGCCCAGCTTCCCGTAGATCAGGAGGTAATTCAGCGACAGGTTCAGCACGACGGCGATCAGCCCTGCCGTCATGGGCACCACGGTCTCCCCGCACTCGCGGAGGGAGGACGCGTAGACCTGGAGCAGCATGAACGCCGGGAAGGAGACCAGGATGATGCGGACGTACTGAAGCCCGTAAGACAGCGTCTCCTCTATCTGCGCCTCCACCCCATCCCCGTGCAGGTAAAAGCGGATCAGGGGCTCCCCGAAAAGCACGAAGACCAGCCCCGCGGCGGCCGTCAGGAACAGGCCCACCCACAGTTTCATCCGGAAGGAATCCCGGATGCCGTGCAGGTCCTTTTTCCCGAAGAACTGCGCCGTGAAGATGCCGATGCCCGACAGCCCGCCGAAGATGCAGAGGTTGTACACGAACACCAGCGTATTCACCACGGAGACGCCGGTCATCTGCAGGGTGCCTACGCGGCCCACCATCACATTGTCCAGCATGTTCACGAAGTTCGTAATGCCGTTCTGGATGATGATCGGCACGGCGACCGCGAGCGCCATCCGGTAAAAAGCCCGGTCCCCTATGAACTTTTCCTTAAAGGGCAGGTGCCGGGTGGGATCCTCGAACCCCGGGTCCGGCGCAAACAAAGACATGGCGCGTTCAATCTCCTGGCTGTATTCGTGCCCGGCGCGCCGGAAGGCCCGCCGGATGGGAACTAATATTATATCATAATCTATACCAAAAAACAGCCTGTTTTTCAGGATTCCGGAAAGAATGGGCAAATGTGTCCCCCGGTGGGGGAAAGCATCATAATCCGCCCAAAAACGGAAAAAGAAGTGGGGGACAGGCCCACTTCTTCCCAATAAAACGCGGTCCGGTGGGGGAAATGTGTCCCCCCGCGGAATAAAAAAGGGCGCCGGGCCGCCTTACGCGGCCCTCAGCGCCCTCATGGAATTCAGCACGGCAAGTACGCACACGCCCACGTCCGCGAACACGGCCAGCCACATGGTGGCGATGCCGAACGCGCCGAGGATCAGGACGAGGAACTTCACCGCGAGGCAGAAAACGATATTTTCACGGACGATGCGGAGCGTCCGGTCCGCGATCTTCACGGTCTTCGGGATCTTCGCGAGGTCGTCGTCCATCAGGACGATGTCCGCGGCCTCCACCGCCGCGGCCGACCCGAGGGCCCCCATGGCGATGCCGAGGTCCGCCGTCACCAGCACCGGCGCGTCGTTGATGCCGTCCCCGGTGAACGCGACCATTTTCCGGCGTTCCTGCGAAGCGGCGCTCTCTTCCATCAGCGCCGTCACCTGGGTCACCTTATCCTGCGGCAGGAGTTCCGGGACGACACGGTCGATCGGAAGCAGCGCGCCCACCTGCTCCGCACCCTCTTTCCGGTCCCCGGTCAGCATGACGATCTTCCGGTTCCCGAGCGCGCGGATCCCAAGGAGGGCTTCGTGCGCATTTTCCTTCACGGTGTCTGAAATGGTGACGGCGCCCAGGTACGTGCCGTCCGGCTTCCCGATATAGACGACGGTGCCTGCCTGCCCGGCCTTATCCGGCGGCGTCACGGCGTACCGCTTCATCAGCTTCAGGTTCCCGGCCAGGTAGCGCTCCCCGTCCAGGACGGCCGAAATGCCGTGCCCGGGGATCTCTTCCGCGTCCGATACGCGGTTCGAATCGATGAACTGCGCATCGGCCCCGTCCTTCCGTTCCCGCTCCGTGCCCATGTCCGACAGCCGCACGGAATCCCTGTACGCCGCCTTCAGCGCTTCTGCGCTGGGGTGCGTAGAATAGCATTCGAGATGCGCGGCGGTTTCCAGGAGCGCCGCGGCGTCCCCGGAGACGGCGTCCACGTCCGTCACTTCGAACCGGCCTTTCGTCAGCGTCCCCGTCTTGTCAAAGACGAAGGTGCCGGTGCCGGAGAGCGTCTCCAGATAGACCGAGCCCTTGACGAGCACGCCGATCCGGGACGCGGCGCCGATGCCGCCGAAGAAGCCGAGCGGGACGGAAATGACCAGCGCGCACGGGCAGGAAATGACGAGGAACGTGCAGGCCCGGTAGACCCAGTCCCCCCAGGGCTGCCGGAAAAACAGCGGGGGCACGAGCGCCAGGAGCAGCGCGGCCACGGTCACGATGGGCGTGTAGTATTTCGCGAACCGGGTGATGAAGTTCTCGACCGGCGCTTTCCTGGAGGTGGCATTTTCCACCATTTCCAGCACTTTGGCGACCGTGGAGTCCTCATAGCGCCGCGACACGCGCACACGGAGGGTGCCGTTCTGGTTGATGCAGCCGGAAATGACCTCGTCCCCGGGCCGCACGGTCCGCGGGACGGACTCCCCGGTCAGCGAGGAGGTGTCCAGGTACGAAGTGCCTTCGAGGACGACACCGTCCAGCGGCACACGGTCCCCGGGACGGACCACGATTGTCTGTCCGGGCTCCGCCTCGTCCGGGAAAATCTCCGTCAGTGACCCGTCCTCCCCTTCCAGGATGGCCTGTTCCGGCTCGATGGACATCAGTTCCGCGATGGACGCGCGGCTCCTCCCCACGGCGTAGTTCTGGAACAGCTCGCCGGTCTGGTAGAAGACCATGACCGCGACTGCTTCCGTAAACGAGCCGATGCCGAACGCGCCGAACGTCGCGACGGTCATCAGGAAGTTTTCGTCGAAGACCTGCCCGTGGGCAATGTTCGTCCCGGCTTTCAGCAGGACGTCGTACCCGGCCACAAGGTAGCCCGTCAGCGCCGTTACGATCAGGATCGCTTTCCGCACCCACTCCTGCGGGATGCCGTCCAGGACCGATGTGTGCTCGAATACGAGCAGGAGGACCAGGCAGGCGGTACCGGCCAGGATGCGGATCAGCATGGTTTTCTGTTTCTTGTTCAGCATAGTGCCCTCCCGCGGCGCTTCACGGCCGCACGGGTGCCCGGACGTCCTGCCGGGACTCCCTTACCTTACCGGAGAATGCGGCACTCCGGTTCGACCTTGCGGCAGACTTTTACCACTTCGTCCATGATTTCGTCGAATTTTTCGGCGGGCGCCTCCACATACATCTTCTGTGTGAGGAAATTCACGCCGGCGTCCTCCACTCCGTCGATTTTCTTGATGGCGGCTTCCATCTTCGCGGCGCAGTTCGCGCAGTCCAGGTCTTCCAGGTTAAATCTCTTTTTCACGGTGTTCTCCTTCCTCGATATGCTCGATCCCGAGCGCGATGATCGTCTCTACGTGTTCATCGTCCAGGGCGTAGATCATCTGCTTCCCTTCCCGCCTGGACCGGACCAGCTTGCCCGCTTTCAGCGTCGAGAGCTGGTGCGAGACCGCCGACTGGGTCATGGCGAGGTATTCCGCGAGATCGTTGACGTTCCGTTCCCCTTCGGAAAGCGCGATCAGGATCCTTAAGCGCGTGGAGTCACCGAAGAGTTTGAACAGGTCCGCAAGATCGTATAATTCTTCATCGTCATGCATGCGCACAGGGGTACCTCCTTTCCGTCCCGGGGTATGCGTCCTTAAAAGTGTGCGGACGCAAAGTGAACACATGAACATTTGCTCATGTGTTCACTATAGCACGGGACCAGTGCCCCGTCAAGCACTTTTTTCTATTTTTTTGAGGTTTTTTCAGGAAAATGTTTCCGGAACAGACGAAAGCGGCGGGCTTCCGCCCGCCGCGTCCCGTGTATGAATCAGTAGTTCTCCGCGTTGACTTCGAAATACGCCTGCGGATGGGCGCAGACCGGGCAGATCTCCGGCGCTTCCGTCCCGACCACGATGTGGCCGCAGTTCCGGCATTCCCAGACCTTCACTTCGCTCTTCCGGAAGACTTCCTGCATCTCCACGTTCTGAAGCAGCGCGCGGTAGCGTTCCTCGTGGTGCTTCTCGATCGCGGCGACGCCCCGGAATTTCTCCGCGAGCTCGGGGAACCCCTCCGCGTCCGCGGTCTCCGCGAACGCCGCGTACATGTCCGTCCACTCGAAGTTCTCGCCGTCCGCGGCCGCCTTCAGGTTCTCGGCCGTCGACCCGATGCCGGAGAGTTCCTTGAACCAGAGCTTCGCGTGCTCCTTTTCATTTTCGGCGGTCTTCAGGAACAGGGCCGCGATCTGCTCGTACCCTTCCATTTTCGCCTTCGAGGCAAAGTACGTATACTTGTTCCGCGCCTCGGATTCCCCCGCGAATGCGGCCAAAAGGTTCTTCTCTGTCTGTGTTCCCGTGTATTTATTCATCCTGTTCCTC